>QNXT01000235.1 GCA_003973505.1 Bacteroidota bacterium | reverse complement strand
ATATACAGCCAAAGGAAAAACATGTTTATTATCTCCTGCTGCAAGTAGTTACGATAGCTTTAAGAATTTTGAAGACCGTGGCGAGCAATACAAAAAAAAGGTGCAAGAACAAGCCTTACACCTTTAATGTAATTATTTAGGTAAAAATTACTATTCTTCTTTTTTAACCGTTTTCTTAGCCGCTGTTTTTTTAGCTGCAGGGGCTTTTTTTGTGGTTGTTTTTTTTGCGGTAGTAGTTTTCTTAGCTGTGCTTGTTTTTTTAGCAGTAGTTTTTTTCACTGCTTTCTTTTCTACAACTTCTTCTTTAGGTTTTGCTACTACCTCAGGAGCCTTATACGAAACCCCTTTTTTACGAGGGCGTTTTTTACCGTAAGAGCCCATAATAATTTTACCTTTTCTCGTTTTTTTGTCGCCTTTTCCCATAGTTGTATTATTTGTTTAATAATCAAAGCGTAAAATTAAGGTTTTTTTTTGAAAGATGAAAATTTTAATATTTATTGACGATTGACAATTTACGAAGATGATTACAATTTAAGGCAAAATTCTAATTGTCACAGCATTTTTCACTTTTTGTTTTACCCTTGCCCTAAATGGAACCAATTAGAACCTTAACGGTTAAACAAATCAACAGCTCAACAATTTATTTACTATTTACGATTTACAATTTACGATTGGAGATGCCGTACACTGAGCTTGTCGAAGTGTTATGATTGGAAATTAAACTCATTAACTCATCAACTCAACAACTCAAAATTTTCCCCATTCATCAATCAGCTTTCATTATATTTGTACTCTCTAAATTGATAAATCAGTAGGAAGTTGCGGCTTTTTACTTTGGTTTTTAAGTTTTAGAGGCTCTGCAAATTGAAAATGTTAGAATATATAGACTATGAAGAAACTAATTGAATGCGTGCCGAATTTTAGTGAAGGACGCGATATGAATGTAATCAATCAGATTACGGCTGAGATTGAGAAAGTAGAAGGTGTAAAATTGATTGATGTGGATCCCGGACAGGCTACAAACCGTACTGTGGTTACTATGGTTGGAACTCCTGAGGAAGTATTGGAAGCTGCATTTCAGGCAGTGAAAAAAGCTCAGGAGTTAATTGATATGCGTAAACATAGTGGCGCACATCCTCGATTTGGTGCAACCGATGTTTGTCCGTTGGTGCCAGTGGCTAATATTAGTATGGAAGAAACGGCTGCATTGGCTCATAAGTTGGCTAAACGAATAGGCGAGGAGTTGGAAATTCCTGTTTATTGCTATGAGAATGCTGCTCGAACTGAGGTGCGTAGAAATCTTGCGGTTTGTCGTGCCGGAGAATATGAAGCCCTTGGAGAGCGTGTGGTAACCGAAGAGTGGAAGCCTGATTTTGGACCAGGTGTTTGGACCGAAAAGCAAATGAAAAGTGGTGCTACGGCTGTAAGTGCTCGAAATTTCTTAGTTGCTGTTAACTTTAACCTTAATACAACTTCAACACGTCGTGCCAATGCCATCGCCTTTGATGTGCGGGAGAAAGGACGTAAGAAGCGTGAAGGTGGAACATTAAGTGGAAAATTAATTAAAGATGAGAATGGTAAAGTCGTATGGGAACCAGGTATATTGAAACATACCAAAGCCATCGGTTGGTTTATTGATGAGTATGGTATTGCTCAGGTTTCGATGAATATGACAAATATTGAGGAAACGCCTTTGCATAAAGCTTTTGATGCTGTAAGTGAACGTGCACAAGCTCGCGGAATTCGTGTTAGTGGAACCGAGATCGTGGGAGTGATTCCTTTGGAGGCAATTTTGTCGGCTGGCCGCCATTATTTGAAAAAGCAAAATCGTTCAACAGGTATCGCTGATTCAGAATTGATAAAAATTGCAGTTAAGTCCATGGGGTTGGATGACTTATACCCATTTGAGCCTAATAAAAAAATCATTGAATATATCTTGGAAGACGAAAGCTCACATCCATTGATTAATATGAACTTAAAAGAGTTTGTGGAAGAAACTGCCTCAGAATCTCCAGCTCCAGGTGGTGGTTCTATTTCAGCCTATATGGGAGCTATGGGTGCGGCTTTGGGAACAATGGTTGCTAATCTTTCTTCGCATAAGCGTGGCTGGGACGATCGTTGGGAAGAGTTCTCCGATTGGGCTGAAAAAGGAAAGTATTATCATGATCAATTAATAAAAATGGTGGATGAAGATACCAATGCTTTTAATCGAATTATGGATGCCTTTGGTTTACCAAAAAAGACTGATGAAGATAAAGCGGCTCGCAAGCAGGCTATTCAAGATGCCACCAAATACGCTATTGAGGTACCATTCAAAACGATGGAACTTTGTTTCGAATCGATGGAAGTAATGAAGGCAATGGCTGAATTTGGTAATCCTAATTCGGTTACGGATGCAGGAGTAGGGGCTTTGGCTGCTATGGCGGGTGTGCGTGGAGCCTTCCTTAATGTGAAAATCAACACCGCTGATTTAGAAGATAAAGAATTCGTAAATGATATCATCGCTCGCGGAACAGATATTGTAAATCGTGCTGCTGTCGTAGAGCAAGAAATCATGGCTGTGGTGGAGAGTAAAATGTAAACCATACAAATAGATTTATTGTAAGCCGCTATGCGAGAATGATTAAATTCTCGTATAGGCGGCTTTTTTTATGTAATGAATTTACAAAAAGTTTGACAGTTTCTGGATGGGTTAAAATAATTTTGTCAATATGTCAGCCCTAATCCAATGGCATAGGCTTTGCGTAGTGCATGTCGCTCAAATAATATGGAGCAATTAAATTGAAATAATAAAACATAAAAATATAAAAGCTATGCAAAAAGGAAAGATTAATGTTCAAACCGAGAATATATTTCCGGTGATTAAGAAGTTCTTGTATTCGGATCATGAAATTTTCTTACGTGAGTTGATATCTAATGCAGTGGATGCCACAGAGAAATTAAAGGCGTTACATCGTTCGGGTAAAACTGAGGTAGAATTGGGTGACTTAACCATAAAAGTAAAACTTGATCCCAAAGAAGGTACACTAAAAATCATTGACCGAGGTATTGGTATGACTGCCGAAGAGGTGGATAAATACATCAACCAAATTGCATTTTCCAGTGCCGAAGAGTTTGTAGAGAAATTCAAAGATGTGGACAATGCTAATATAATTGGTCACTTCGGATTGGGTTTCTATTCTGCATTTATGGTGTCGGATCATGTAACCATTGAAACAAAAACTTACCGTAAAGGTAAAGGAACTAAGGCTGTTAAATGGGAGTGCGATGGTAGCCCTGATTACACTATGGAAGAAATTCCACCTCGTGATCGTGGAACCGAAATCACTTTGAAAATCGCTGAAGATTCAAAAGAGTTTTTGGAGGAGTCACGTATTCTTGAAATTTTAAATAAATATGCAAAATTCCTTCCTGTACCAATTGAGTTTGGTGAGGAAACCACTTTTGAAGAGATTGAAGGAGAGAAAGATGAGCATGGTAATCCAAAGACAAAAGAGGTGAAAAAGCCACGTATTATTAATAATACAGAACCTCTTTGGAAAAAAGCTCCCTCTGAATTGAAGGATGAAGATTATAATAAATTCTATCGCGAATTATATCCTACACAATTTGAGGATCCTTTATTTCATATCCATTTGAATGTGGACTATCCATTTAATCTTACAGGAGTTTTATATTTCCCAAAACTTAAAAAGAACATCGAGGTTCAGAAGGATAAAATCCAATTATACTCAAATCAGGTATTTATTACCGATTCGGTAGAGAATATAGTACCTGATTTTCTGACATTATTGCACGGTGTAATTGATTCGCCTGACATCCCATTGAATGTTTCACGTTCGTACCTGCAAAGTGATGCAAATGTGAAGAAAATCTCAAGCCATATCAGTAAGAAAGTGGCTGATAAATTGGTGGAGCTTTTCAAAAAAGACCGCGAAAACTTTGAGTCTAAATGGGATGATATCAAAGTGTTTATTGAATATGGTATTTTGAGCGATGAGAAATTCTACGATCGTATCAAAGGAATTGTTCTTGTGAAAAATATCAACGATAAATATTTCACTTTAGACGAGTATAATGAGCTTGTAAAAGCTACTCAAACCGATAAGGATGGTAATGTGATTTATTTATACGCCAGTAATGTAGATGACCAATATTCATATATTGAAAATGCTAAAGAGCATTCGTATGATGTATTGGTAATGGATGGTGTGTTGGATAATCACTTTGTGGATTATATGGAGCGTAAATTAGAGAAAACAAAATTTGCTCGTGTAGATGCCGATACCAT
>QNXT01000090.1 GCA_003973505.1 Bacteroidota bacterium | reverse complement strand
TATGATTGTAGAAATAATAACTCCGGATAAAGTCGTTTTCGAGGGAGAAGCCAATAAGGTTTTGCTTCCGGGAATCGATGGTTGGTTCGAAATTTTAGACCATCACGCTCCGCTTGTATCTATTTTAGGTGCAGGAGAAATTAAGGTAACTGATCCTAAGAAAAAGGAACATCTAATTGCTGTAAATGGTGGTGTGATTGAAGTAAACGATAATCACGTTAAAATTTTAGCGGAATAAACATACTCTGGTTTATCGATATATTAGAAGCCCTGCCTTTTTGGTGGGGCTTTTTTGTTTTTGAGGGGGGCAATCATTTGGTTTTGCTTTGTTAGTATCAAGGACTCTGCCTTATTTATATTCAGTTATAAACACCAAGGACTCCGCTTCGCTTTATCCATGGTCAACAATAGGACGCTCTTTTGCAAAAGAGCTTTGATGGTGGTATTATTTTAGTTCATCTATAATGAACGGCCTATTGTTTTCACGGTATGGAGCGAAGCGTAGTGCTGTGTTCGTATAACGGGCTTTTTTGTTCGATGTTTGGTACTTAGGATTACTCCTACTTTACTTATTCCTGTTATCGGCACCAAGGACTCCGCTTCGCTTTATCCTTGGTCAACAATAGGGCGTTCTTTTGCAAAGAGCTTTGAGGGAGCGTTTTTTGAACAGTACGATAAATATTACAACTTATTGACTGCAATCATTCTAAAAACACTTATTTTAGCCTTATGGATAGTTACGCAAATCTTCTGATTGTTTTAGCACTTGTTTTTATTCTTAATATTCCTTTTGGCTATTGGCGACAAGGGGTAAAGAAGTTTAGTATTTATTGGTTTTTGGCAGTTCATTTGCCTATTCCTGCTGTGGTTTATTTACGATTGCATTTCGAATTGGGATTTCAGTGGTGGACTTATCCTTTTATGATTTTTTCCTTTTTTATGGGACAATGGACAGGTGCTCGCATTCGGAAGAAAAGGGATGCTAAAAATCAAGGAGAAGAATAAAAACGCTTTCTCTTTTCATCCATCAAAGTAGTATCGAAGGATTCATAATTCAAATTCCAAAGACATTAATATGAAAAGCCTTTTTTGAAATTTTGTGTGAATTCTAAAAAAGATTTTCCCAAAGTCCTTCTCATTGGATTTTTTTCTAATTTAGAGCATTCTTAAACTTAAATCTTTTGCGGATGCTAAAAGCTTTACTTTCCACTCTTCTTTTTGGTTTAATCCTAAACTTCTCTTTTGCACAAAACAATTATACTAATGTGGGTGGCCGAAGTGCGGCGATGGGGCGCATAGGTGTTGCAAGTGCCGATTTTTGGTCGGTGAATAATAATCAAGCGGGCTTAGCTTTTGTGGAAAAATCGGGTGTGGGTTTTTATTATCAAAACTTATACCTGATGAATGATTTGAATTATAATCAGGCATCGGCAATTATCAAAACCTTACATGGAGGCTTTGGCTTAAATGTGAGCTACTTTGGTTATGGTCAGTATAATGAAAAGAAAATAGGTCTTGCCTATGGTATGCAATTGGGAAAACGTTTTGCCATTGGTGCACAGTTAGATTACCTACATACTTATATTGCTCAAGATTATGGTAGCAAGGGTGTTATTACTTTCGAAATAGGAATAATGACCAAGATAACAGATGAACTGACTTTGGGAGCTCATGTTTTCAATCCTATTAAAGCGAAACTGGCAGAATATAATGATGAGCGTATTCCGACCTTATTGAAGTTGGGATTGAATTGGGATTTGTCCAAGGATTTTACTGCTGCCATTGAGGCTGAGAGCGATATGAATCATCCTCTAATACTAAAAGCGGGTTTGGAGTATAATATTATGGACTTGATGTATGCACGCATTGGAGTGTCGAATAATCCTAATATTTTTAGTTTTGGTGTCGGATTTTATTTTGGTGGCTTTAAGATTGATTTTTCTTCTTCGATGCATCAGGTATTGGGCTATAGTCCGCAATTATCAGCTATTTACAACTTTTGATATTCACGATGCCAAAGTATATTTTACATAGCATCCTTATCCTTTTTCTGAGTTTTGGCTCATTGGGAGTTTACGCCCAAAATACGGAGGTCAGCAAGGAACAAATTGAGCGGAGCATAGAAGAGCTTACAAGTAGAGTGGATGCCGAGTTGGACTATTCTGAGCTTGTGGACCATTTTACGAATTTGGCACGAAACCCCATAAATATCAATACGGCTACAGCGGAAGATTTGGAGGAATTGATGTTTTTGGATAATACACAAATAGCGGCACTATTGGATTTTCGTCGAAAAAATGGTGATTTCACAAGTTTTTATGAGCTTAAAAACATCGATGGTTTTTATGTGGATCTAGTTTTAAGTATCAGACCATACATTAGCATTGCTCCCAGTCGTACCTCAAGTGGCCCGCGATTGAGTAGTTTATTTAAATATGGTCGCCATCAAATTATTATGCGATACGGTCGTGTATTAGAAGAGCAAAAAGGCTATTTGCCCATTAGCGATTCGGCTTTTGCAGCCAATCCCAATGCGCGATATTTGGGCGATCCCAATAAATTGTATTTGCGTTATAAATATCACTATTCCAATAAAATGAGTATAGGGTTTTTAGGTGAAAAAGATGCCGGTGAGGAGTTCTTCAAGGGGAATAATCCCTATGGATTTGACTTCTATTCTGCGCATTTTTTTATAAAAGACCGTGGTAGGTTAAAGGCCTTGGCCTTGGGAGATTACCATTTGGAATTTGGACAAGGGCTTACGCTATGGTCGGGTTTGGCCTTTGGTAAATCAGCGGCTGCCATTGGTATTCAAAAACGGCAACGCGGAGTGCGAGCTAATACTTCGGCTAATGAAAACCTGTTTTTTAGAGGTGGGGCTGCTACATTTGGATTATTGAAAGGTCTTGATATTACAGCCTTTTACTCCAATAAAAATGTGGATGCAGGTCTAAAACAAAGAGATAGTCTAAATAATGAGGAGTTTATTTTTAGCTCGATTACGGAAAGTGGATTTCATCGCACACCCAACGAAGTAGCCAAAAATGGAGCTGTGAATGAGCAAATTTATGGTGGAAATTTATCTTATAAAAATAAGGGTTTTCGTGTGGGAGCTACGGCTTATAAAAGTCTGTATGGGATTGATTTAGTAAAAAATGCAGCGCCATATCAGTATTTCGATTTTCAAGGGAATAATAATTTCAATGCTGGAATCGATGGTTCTTATGCCAATAAATATTTGAGTGTTTTCGGGGAGTTTTCCATTAGTCAGAATGGTGGAAAAGCCCTGCTTTTAGGAAGCATTTTTAATCTGCATCCTCGATTGACTTTTAGTATTCTATATCGCAATTTTGCTCGCAATTATCAGGTGTTCTATGCCGTTCCCTTTTCGGAAGGTAGTCGGGCACAAAACGAAAAGGGCATTTATTTAGGCGCTGTAATTAATACAGGAACTCATAGCAATTTCAAAGTGTATTACGATATGTATAGTTTCGATTGGCTGCGCTATCGTGTAAATGCACCTTCGCATGGCGATGAGTTTTCACTATTGTATGAGAATCGTCCAACACGGCATTTTAACTTCAATATTCGCTACCGGAACGAGAATAAAAAGCTAAACGAAAGTGTGGATGAAGTGGCTATGAGGGCAGTCACCAATACCCGAAAGCAAAGTCTGCGTTTTCATATCAATTATTCGCCTTTTCATCAAATTCAGTTGAAAAGCAGAGTGGAGTTCTCAAGATATCAGCATCAGCCCGAGGCTCAAACTAAGGGTTATCTGATCTATCAGGATATTCAGTATCGCCCCGACCATTTTCCAGTGAAGTTTACACTTCGCTATGCTTTATTTAATACAGATGACTACAATACACGAATTTATGCTTATGAGAATAATGTGTTGTATCGCTTTAGCGTTCCAGCCTATTATTATAAAGGAAGTCGTTTTTACATTCTTTTGAACTATAAAATAAGTGAGCATTTTACCTTTTGGCTGCATTTTGCCCAAAGTTATTATAGCAATCGTACTAGTATAGGAACAGGCTTAGAGGAAATACAAGGGCATACTCGTAGTGAGATTACGGCTCAGTTGCGGATGAAGTTTTGATTCGCTTCGCTCGTTTGTTTTATTTCCCGCAGAACCCGCAGATATTCGCAGATTGAGCTCGCTTTGCTCGTTTTTTGTTTTTGACTCTGATTTAGACTGATTTGAACTCGCATTGCTCATTCTCGCTTCGCTTGTTGTGAGCGAGTTTGATAAAACGTTCCTATTGTTTTCCATGGATGGAGCTTGCGGAG
>QNXT01000247.1 GCA_003973505.1 Bacteroidota bacterium | reverse complement strand
GAATTTTATGAACAGACAATATCAGGAACAGCCTACACAAAGCTATGAAGGTAGTGGAGTTATGGCTAAAAACTTTATATCAAATGTATTTTCATGGATGGGAATCGCCATGGCAATTACCGCTGTTACCGCTTACTTTTTTGCCACTGACGCAGGCCTTATGAGCATGCTAATTAGCGAAACTGGCGGAATGAGCATAATGGGCTGGGTAGTTATGTTGGCCCCATTGGGTATGGTAATGTGGATGGGAATGGGTTTCCAACGCATGTCTTATGGAACCCTAGTGGCTGTGTTTGGCGTTTATTCCATTCTTATGGGGATGAGTTTGAGTTTTATTCTTTTGGTATATACAGCAGCATCTGTTTTTCAAACCTTCCTAACAACCGCCCTAATGTTTGGCGTAATGGCCTTGGTTGGTTATACCACGAAAACAGATCTTACTAAATTTGGTTCCATCCTATTTATGGCGTTAATCGGTATTATCATTGCATCGGTAATAAATATGTTTATGCATAGTGGTACCATGGATTATATTATTAGTTTTGTGGGCGTATTAGTCTTCACAGGATTGATAGCATACGACGTTCAAAAATTGAAAAAAATAGGTAGTGGAATCATGTACCAAAATCAAGATGCCAATAAGCTTGCCGTAATGGGAGCATTAAGTATTTATCTTGATTTTATCAACTTATTCCTATTCCTTTTACGCTTTATGGGCGATCGGAAATAAAAATACAAAACAAAAATTATTAAACTATAATTAATGAAAGCATACGTATTTCCCGGACAGGGAGCGCAATTTGTAGGTATGGGTAAAGACCTATACGACAATTCGGTTGAGGCCAAAAACATGTTTGAAAAAGCCAATGACATTTTAGGTTTTCGAATTACTGATATTATGTTTGATGGTACCGACGAAGAATTACGTCAAACTAAAGTAACACAGCCTGCCATCTTTTTACATTCAGTAATTTTAGCTAATAGCTTAGGCGAAGACTTCAAACCCGATATGGTTGCAGGTCATTCATTAGGTGAGTTCTCGGCTTTAGTAGCTGCTGGGTCAATGACCTTTGAAGATGGCCTAAAGTTGGTTTCACAACGTGCACTTGCTATGCAAGAAGCCTGCGAAATTCAAGAATCAACCATGGCTGCCATTGTTGGATTGGATGATGAAGTAGTTGAAAAAGTAGTGAATGGCATTACCGATGAAATCGTGGTTGCCGCCAATTACAACTGTCCAGGACAGCTTGTTATTTCGGGCTCAATGAAAGGAATTGATATTGCCATTGAAAAACTCACTGAGGCTGGTGCACGACGCGCATTGAAGCTTCCTGTGGGAGGTGCTTTTCATTCTCCATTAATGGAACCTGCTCGCGAGAAATTGGCAGAAGCCATTGAGAAAACAAAATTTCAAGACCCCATTTGCCCCATTTACCAAAACGTGAATGGTCAAGCAGTAAAAACGCCTGAAATAATCAAGAAAAACCTTATTGCCCAATTAACTTCGCCAGTACGTTGGACTCAAACCATGAAAAATATGATTGCCAATGGCATGGAAGAGTATATTGAGGTAGGACCAGGTAAAGTATTGCAAGGACTATTGAAAAAAGTAGATCGAAAGATTCCTACAAGTAGTGCTTCTATCTAAAAAAACATTAAAAAAAGGCTCTTATTACAAGAGTCTTTTTATAATATATCACTATTATCAATTGTGAATCGATTTATTGAATCACATCTATTTTTAACTAAATAACAAAATTAATGAAGAGAATTATTGGATTGATATTATTAAGCGGCATCATTTTTACCGCTTGTAATTCAGAAACTAAAGACAAAGACAACAAAATGAATACGAATGTATTATTGGAAAAATTTGACACTCCATTTGAAGTGCCACCTTTTGATCAAATAAAGCAGAGCGATTATGTACCTGCTTATAAAGAGGCTATTAAACAACATGACGCTGAGATTGAAGCCATCGTTAATAATACGGAAGCTCCTACTTTCGAGAATACGATTGAAGCTTTGGAATTGAGTGGACAATTATTAAATCGAATAGATAATATTTTTAATAATCTTACCTCAACCAACAGCGACAGCGTAATGCAGGCTATTGCCAAAGAGGTTTCGCCACTAATGTCGGCTCATAGCGATGATATTTACTTAAACGATAAACTTTTTGCACGCATCAAAAAAGTGTATGAGCAAAAAGACAATCTAAAGTTAGATACTGAGCAAGCCATGCTTTTGGATAAAACCTATAAAGCCTTTGTGCGTGGTGGAGCTAATCTTTCAGCCGAAGACAAAGAAACTCTTCGTGGCTTAAATAAAGAATTAGGTATATTATCTCTAGAATTTGGTGAAAACGTATTGGCAGAAACCAATGCTTTTGAAATGTTGTTAACCGACGAAGCAGATTTGGCAGGTTTACCTGATGGAGTAAAACAAGCTGCTGCTGCTAATGCAAAAGATCATGGTCATGAAAGTGGATGGTTATTTACTTTGGATAAGCCTAGTTTGATTCCTTTTATCACCTATTCTGACAAACGCGATTTGAGAGAAAAGATGTTTAAAGGATACATCATGCGTGGCGATAATAATAATGCCAATGATAATAAAGAAGTGGTTAAAAAAATGGTAAACCTTCGTTTGAAGAAGGCCAATCTTTTGGGATTCAAAAATCACGCTTCTTTTGTTTTGGATAATAATATGGCCAAAAATCCAGATAATGTTTTCGAATTGCTTGGCAAAGTAATGCCCAAGGCCAATGAGATGGCTAAGAAAGAATTAATTGAACTACAAAAACTTGCCGACTCAGAAGGAGCTAATATTAAAATCGAAGCTTGGGATTGGTGGTATTATAGCGAGAAAGTACGTAAAGCAAAATACGATTTGGATGAAGAGCAACTTCGCCCCTATTTTAAATTAGAAAATGTTCGCAATGCTGTATTTGAAGTTTCAGGAAAGCTTTATGGATTAAAATTTGTTCGCAATAAAGACATTCCTGTTTATCATAAAGATGCGGAAGCTTATGAGGTACACAATGCTGATGGTAGTCTTCAAGCCATTCTTTATATGGACTTCTACCCTCGTGCTTCGAAACGAGCAGGTGCTTGGATGACCTCATTCCGCAAACAACACTATAAAGATGGTAAAAACATCATCCCTATTATTTCAGTAGTGACCAATTTCACTAAGCCAACCGCTGATAAACCTTCCCTATTGAACTATGATGAAGTAAGCACATTATTCCATGAATTTGGACATGCATTGCACGGAATGCTTAGCGATTGTAAATATAATTCGCTTTCGGGTACAGCTGTACCTCGCGATTTTGTGGAAATGCCATCACAAATTATGGAAAACTGGGCTAGCGAGCCTGAAGTAATGAAAGCCTATTTCAAGCATTATAAAACAGGCGAGCCTATTCCTGATGAGTTGATTGCTAAAATTCAGAAGAGTGGAAAATTCAATGCCGGTTTTGCAATTTCAGAATATACAGCCGCAGCTTATTTAGATATGGCTTGGCATACTATTACTGAGCCTTTTACAGGTGATGTAAATGCTTTTGAAACCGAGCAAATGAAAAAGATTGGTTTAATCGACGAGATTGTAGTTCGTTATCGTTCTACTTACTTCTCGCATATTTTTGCAGGTGGATATTCAGCTGGATATTATGCTTATATGTGGGCTGAGGTAATTGACGCTGACGCATTCCAAGCATTTAAGGAAGCAGGAATCTTCGATAAGAAAACCGCACAAAGTTTCCGTGATAATATTTTATCTCGTGGCGGGACAGAAGATGCTATGGAGTTGTATAAAAAATTCCGTGGTCGTGAGCCTAAGATTGATGCTTATTTAGAGCGTAAGGGATTGAACTAGCTTCGGCAGGCTCAGCTACCAGATAAACGGCAAGCTCAGCCACCAAATACTAAGGACATTGAGCCTGTCGAAATGCCTACCATTGCTTAGCAATCTTAGCTATTGATAACCAATTAAAAGCACCATTTATCGGATGATAAATGGTGCTTTTTTTGATTTAGGCTGAATATTTATCGATTAGGGATATAATTTCAATATTAACCTGAGTTCGACGTAAGATTTCACTCACAGAAAGTCAATAACAGACCAGATTTGCTGCTAAATATCACGAAGTAATAGCGGGCTATTTCGAGTGGTATTTAGTGCGAAGATGGTTTGCTATTGACTTTTTTATATAAATTTCGATAATTAGCACATATACTTCCCCAAATATACTCGAATTATCTCGATAGTCCATCGTAAATTTGAGTCGTATATAAACTAATTATTTGAAA
>QNXT01000079.1 GCA_003973505.1 Bacteroidota bacterium | reverse complement strand
GGGGGCGGTAGCTTCACATAGGCCACAAGAAGTACATCCTTCTTCTACCCAAACTTTTGTAATTTTCATAATATATTGTTTAATATCTTAATAACTAATTTGTTAAAATAAGCTTAGCTTATTTATTATAGCAAAGATAGACCTTATTAAGAATGATTTTACATAAGGTGATATATGTTAGAATGGAAGCTTAAATATTATTCTTTTGTTGGACTCAAATGACTGAGCAAAAATGAATAGAAGAAAGCAATAAAAATAACTCCTGCTTGTGTATTAAGCATGGATTCGACAAGAATGCTGAGCAAAATCAGTAGGATAAAACCTTGTACTAAAATAGTGTCGTTATGTATGTAGAATAATGGAAGTAGAAACATCAGTAAAAGAACGGTAAATCCAAGGATACCTTGCCCCACGAAGGTTTCCAAATACTGATTGTGAGAATTCATATGCATTTCCAAAGGTTTATTATAGCTGCGTTCAGCATACACTTTAGAAAGCTCGTCTTTTATATCACCGCTACCTACACCCAAAACAGGGTTGCTTTTTATTACATCAATGGAGGCCGACCAAGCCAAAATACGAAGAGCTGTGCTTTCTTTTATCTTCTCAGGATGTGCTTTTATTTGTGAATAATGTTCTATGTTTTTTACAAAAAATGAAAATCGTTTGCTGTCTTTTGCTATATATCCAAATGTAAAAATGAGAATAAGGCTTGATAGAATAGCTATGTTTTTAAATTTGGAAGGAATCAGTTTAAATCCTAAAAATATAATTACGATAAGTGCTGATAATTGTCCCGCTTTTGATTCGGCAATAAAAAGGGTTAGGAAACTGATTAATGTTGAAATTATCAAATAAATAGGCTTTTCCTTTCTTTGAATAAAAAGATAAACAATGACGATTAAATTGAATATCAAATACATTGATAAATAGGAGGGGTGTAGCATATTGGAGTAATCATTATAAAATAGAAAACGCCCGCTATGAAAATAGCGTCCAATATTTATTAGCAAAAGGACGATTGTAGATAGGGTAGTAGCATGCACAAAAGTCCGAAGTATATTTATAAAATCTTCTTTGCTTTGCTGTTTTTGAAAACCAAAAATTATGGGTAGCAAGAGAAATGAGAACTTCACCTCCAAATCGAAACGGGCTTCAAAAGTATTGCTGGAAACAAGGCTTGAAACAATATGTATGAGGTAAAACCCAATGGGAAGTAATAATAGTTTTGGAAATTCCTTCCATGATCTAAAACCCTCTTTATACGATGAGATAAGAAGGAAAACGACTAATAATGCCAAGGAGTTCACACAATATCGACCGGCATAGTACAAGCCTACGAAGAAAATAAAATAAAATAAATGTTTAATCTGGTCGAGTTTCAATGCTAATTCCTTTGGTTGATTCGCAGGCAAAAATAAACTATTTCGTAGAGTTTTGATTGTTCTGTTGAATATTTGCTGTAATAGGTTACTAACAAAATTGTATTTTCGCTTTGAAACAAATTTTCAATAAGATAGTATGGGGTCCTTTTTGGAGCGAATTAAGCAAAGCGATTTTTTAAAAAACATAGCCACATTAATGTTTGGTTCAGGTTTATCGCAGATTATCCCTTTTTTATTGGCTCCCATACTAGCGCGTTTATATACTCCTGCACAATTTGGAATTTTTGCCACTTATATTAGCATCGTAGTTATCATCAGTGGAATATCGACAGGCCGTTACGAATTGGCCATTGTAATAGCTAAAACCGATCGCGAAGCAGCAGCTTTAGCCTATTTGAGTATGGGATTAAGCTTGGCGGTATCATTTATTAGTTTGATTATACTCAGGTTAGTGCAATTTTTTGGAGTTCAGCTCTATATGGGTGTAATATCGGAGTCATGGGTATATTTGGTTCCGTTTTTTATTTGGATTTATGCGCTATTTCAGATATTTCGTTTTATAGGAATACGTAATAAAAAATTCAAATCAATATCTGCCGCAAGTATCACAGATTCAAGTAGTCGGGGAGGAGTTAATATATTATTGGGTTACACCATTAAAGAGGCATTTGGTTTGATTATAGGAGGTTTTGTTGGGGTATTCTCTTCTGTTTTGATACTATTATTTCCAGCGAAGAAATTTCTGAAATCATATGCTCCCGATTGGCAATTAATAAAACAACAAGCTGTAGTTTATAAGAAATTTCCAATTTATGACGTGCCATCTACCTTGTTTTATTCTTTCGGAAATCAAGGTGTGGTAGTGCTAATGACACGATTTTTAGGGGAAACTGTAGTGGGTATTTATTCATATACCGAGCGAATTCTCATCACTCCCATTAGCTTTCTATCAAATGCTTTTTCACAAGTGTTTTTCCAAAAATCGTCAGAGTATTATCATAATGATGTAAAATCATTTAGCAATTTATTGGCTAAAACAATGAAAGCCTTTATTCTTTTTGGAATTATTCCATTTGCTATTTTTGCTTATACCTCAGTATATTATATCCCAATATTGTTGGGTGATCAATGGTTGGATCTTTATAAATATGTGTATATATTATCGCCATATATCTTTATGATTTTCATAAGTTCGCCTTTGAGTCATGTGCTAAAGATTATTAATCGTCAGGAGTACTCATTAATTCTAAAAATAATTTTTTTTAGTTTGCGTATTGGAGCTTTGTTCTTTGGGTATTGGTTAGGGCTGTCCCATTTATGGACTTTATATTATTTTTCCATTTTTTCGGTTCTATCCTTAATGATCAGTTTGGTAATTATCCATATTTTGGCAAAAGTAAAAATCAATTGGTCTGTATGGTTATTAACCATAATCAATATAGTTACTTTTGTGGTATTATACGATTTTATTAGCAATTTAAAATTACTTTGAATCTCTTAAGCAATTCCATTTTTTAGATGTTATTTAATTCCATAGATTTTGCGGTTTTTCTTCCCATAGTATTTTTGCTCTATTGGTTTGTTTTTAATAAAAACATTAAAATCCAGAATTTCTTCTTGCTTATTGCCAGTTATGTGTTTTACGGGTGGTGGAATTGGCAATTTCTTGCTTTGATATTGTTTAGCACCTTGGTTGATTATTCGATAGGTCGAGGTTTATTGGTTCAAAATAATGTGCGAAAAAGAAAACTCTTACTGTGGCTAAGTATCATTGTTAACTTGGGTTTGTTAGGTTATTTCAAGTATTATAATTTCTTTATAGATAATTTTATAGAGGCTTTTTCATTTTTTGGAGAAAAACTTAGTGTGGATTCTCTTAAAATTGTACTTCCGGTTGGAATAAGTTTTTATACTTTTCAAACTTTGAGTTATACTATTGATGTGTACAAAAAGAAGCTTGAGCCCACAAAAGACTTTATAGCATTTGCAGCATTTGTAAGCTTTTTCCCACAATTAGTTGCAGGCCCAATCGAAAGAGCAAGCAATTTATTACCACAGTTTAGTAAAAACAGAAGTTTTGATTATGATAAGGCAGCCGATGGTTTGCGCCAGATTCTTTGGGGTTTATTCAAGAAGGTCGTTATTGCAGATAATGCTGCTCAAATAGCCAATGAGATTTTTAATAATTCACCCGATTACTCTGGAAGTACCTTGTTACTTGGTGCTTTTTTCTTTGCCTTTCAAATATATGGAGATTTTTCAGGATATTCCGATATTGCTATTGGAACTTCACGTTTGTTTGGTTTTAATTTGATGAAGAACTTCGCATTCCCATATTTTTCTAGAGATATTGCTGAGTTTTGGCGTCGCTGGCATATTTCATTGTCAACTTGGTTTCGCGATTATCTTTATATTCCTTTGGGTGGAAGTCGAGTAGGCAGGTGGCTTAATGTTCGTAATATATTTATTATTTTTATTGTAAGTGGTTTTTGGCATGGTGCCAATTGGACATTTATTGTTTGGGGAGCATTAAATGCGTTGTATTTCCTGCCTCTTTTGTTGTTGAATAAAAACCGTTTAAATACAAACAATGTGGCAGAGGGTAAGGTATTACCCAACTTTCAGGAATTAGTAGCTATGACTGTTACTTTTAGCTTAACCCTTTTAGCTTGGGTTTTCTTTCGATCTGATGATTTGTCTCATGCATGGAATTATCTCAATACTATTTTTTCTGCTTCATTTTTCACGATTCCTCATTTTGAAGGTATGCATCTTGCACTCACTACAATTGTTCTTTTATTGCTATTTATTGTAATAGAATGGTTTGGACGAGAAGATGAGTATGCGATTGAAAAATTAGGGCTTCATTGGAATCGTGCTTATCGATATAGCGTTTACTATCTTTTGATATTTATTATCTTTTGGTATGGTGGTCAA
>QNXT01000078.1 GCA_003973505.1 Bacteroidota bacterium | reverse complement strand
CACCTGTTCCAAAAATATTTTTTCCAATAATTCCGTATTCACGTGCTTTTTCAAGAGCAATTTCTAAACGTTCGATGGCTAAAGGATACTCAGCTCTAATGTATATGTACGCTTTAGTTGCTCCTATTGCAAAAGCTGAAATAGCTTGACCTTCAATCAATTTATGAGGGTCGCCTTCAATTACAGCTCTATCCATAAATGCTCCAGGGTCTCCTTCATCAGCATTACAAATAAAGTATTTTTGATCAGCTTCGGTATTTAACGAAAATTTCCATTTTTTTCCTGTAGGGAAACCTCCGCCACCTCGTCCACGTAGGCCTGATTCTTCAATAAGATTACAAACCTCTTCACGTTTATAGTTTTTAATAATATTTAGATAGGCTTTATAACCTCCTTTTGCAATATATTCGTCTATGCTTGTAGGGTCTATTATTCCACAATTCTCAAGCACAATACGTTCTTGTTGTGCGAAAAATGGATGCTCCGATATGTCTATTACATTATCCCATTTTTTTTGTGTTTCGGAATTAAACTGGGCTAAAACATGTTTCTGATTTACTTTATTGACAAAGATGTCGTCTAAAATTTCTTCAACATCTGCCGCAGTTACCTTTTCAAATGAAACTCTTTGCTTATTGGGTAATTTTACGTCCATAATGGGTTCTGATGAACATAGCCCAATACAGCCAACTTCAATCAATTCGGCATCTATATCATAATGAGATAAATACTGATTTATTGCAGCCTTTGTTTTATCAGCTCCGGCTCCCAAACCACAAGTTCCTGCTCCAATGTAAATAATTGGTTTTTTATTTTCTTCTTTACTAATAAGCTTCAGGGTATGTTGTAAATCAGGATCGAAATTCTTTGTATTATTTAATACATTTTCAACTAAAAATCTTTTATTGTTATTTTTCATCTTCAACCTCCTTTTTTCTATAAGTGTCTAGAATTTTACTAATTGACTCCGTTGTAACTTTTGCATGAAATTCACCATTTATACTAATTACCGGTGCCAATCCACAAGCTCCAATACAGGCAACAACTTCGATACTAAATAAGCCATCTGCCGTAGTTTGATTTGTTTTAATTTTTAAAGTATTCTCTATTTCTGATAATACCGTTGATGAACCCAATACATGGCATGCTGTTCCTCTACAAACTTGAATATGATATTTCCCAGGAGGAGAAAATTTAAATTGATTGTAGAATGTGGCAACTCCAAAAATTTTACTTGATGGAATGTTTATGTGTTTTGCAACTCGATCTACCGATTCTCTTGATAGGTATCCATCCTTTTCTTGAATGCTTTGAAGGATAGGAATTAAGCTGTCGCGTTTTGCGTTTGGATAGTCTTCCAGAATATTTTCAATAGCTGTTTTCATATACAGATTGTTTTTTATCCCAATCGGGATTTTTATTTGATAAAAATAATTAGGCTGTTTATTAATTTATTTTTAAGAGTTTGTTTACGTTTCTAATTAAATCTTCTGCATCGATAGGTTTTCTGATAAAACCTTCTACCTCAACTGAATGTGTTTCATTATCGCTTGTTCGGTAATCAACACAGCCCTTTCCTGTTGATGCGTCTTTTATAAGCAGTACGTCTAATTCTTTGTATTTTTTTTGTGACCTCATGTTCATTGCCATATCAAATACGCTGTAATCAGTCGACATGAGCACATCAATAGAAGATTGAATTAATACAGGTATGCGTTTTAATTCAGGGTTTTCTTTAAATGCCTTTGCCAATTCGAATCCCTCATATTGGGTCGTCATCATTACATCTAATATGGCAAGGTCTGGCAATATTTCTTTTGCCATTTTTATACCTTCGGTTTTATTTGATGCTGTGTGAACATCAAAACCTTTTTTATTTAAAACTGCTTTTGCAACGGTGATGATATCCATATCATCATCCACTAATAATACTTTTTTTGTGCTCATATCGCCAAATTCTATATTGTTTTTAATTAAATCCTTATTGTAGTTTTTAGATATATAGATGTTGTTTTGCATAACATTTTCCAAGGCATCGTTCAATTCCGTTCTATTTGTGTGTTTAGAAATAATGGCATTTACACCATTGTGTAATAATTTCCCGAAATAATGCTCTTCAGTGATAAATGAAAGTGCTATGATTTTTGTATTTTTATTTTTGAGTTTAATTTGTTGAATTAGATTAAACTGATCTTTTTTAAGCAGTTCTATATCTATAAAAACAACATCGATATTGGTTGTTAATTTGCTTAAAAAATTGAGTCGGGTTTCCGCTTCGAGCGTTACTTCATTCTTTTTATTTTTCGAAAGGATATACTTTATAGCCTTTCGAAATTTCGAATGATTATCTACAATGCCGATATTTATTCCTGTCCTCATCTTGTTTATTTATCTGCGATAAAAGTATCGCCATAGTAAATAAGGGACTAGAGAGTAAATTATATTTCTTTTTAGTAAAAAACGGAAATGTTTTGCTTTAAAAACCGATACTTTTCGGCAATTTTGGATGGGAGAGGGATGATAGATAATAGGTAATGTGCACCTACACAGTTATTTGTGATTTTGTTACAATGGGCCTTAGTTTGTGTAAACTTGCGTATTACACTATTCGTATAATGTTGTTTCTTTCAATAAAATCAGATTTCAATTATCTTGTTTTTAAGAGCGTACGAAATTAAACCAATCGCATTTTTGCATCCTGTTTTTGATAATAGATTTGATTTATGTCCTATTACAGTACGCTCGCTAATAAAAAGTTTATCCGCTATTTCTTTATTTGTCATTCCATCATAAAGAAGTTCTAGTATCTCAATTTCTCGCTTTGTAAAATTGATGCTTGGAGAAGCGTTTTGTAGCGCATTCATTTTTTTTGTGAAGAACTCCCAAAGCTCTTCAGAATAATATACTTTACCTTCCGAAACAGAGGAAATTGCTTTGCAAAGAATTTCCTTATTAATGTTTTTTATGAGAAAACCTTTAACTCCTGCATCAATCATGCTTTGAATGTATTCGTCGTCTTGGAACATGCTAAGGGCAATAACTTGAAGGCTTGGTTGAATTTTTAGAGCTTCTTTTGTGGCTTCTATACCATTCATCCTGGGCATTTCGATGTCCATCAAAACAATATCAATCTTATTGGTTTTAAGTTTTGATATAAAATCGATACCATCTTCAGCTTCGTAAATATTGTTGATAATCTTAAGTTTAGAAAGAACCATTTTTAAGCCATTTCTAAAAATTTCATGATCGTCAACAATGGCAATATTTAATTTCTTTGAGTCCATAGCTATTTATTTATATCAATACTAAACTTCATTTCTACACCTTTTGTTAGCTTTTCATTAAAGCTAAAAGTTCCCGACATGGATTTTATCCTATTTATAATATTGATTAAACCGATTCCTGATGTTCCTTTTGTTAAAGCATCATTCAAATTAAAACCGATGCCATCGTCTTTATAATCTAAATGCAATTTATTATTTCTTACATAAAGTCCTATATAAATGCAGTTTGCCGATGCATGATTTATGGTGTTGTTTATTAGTTCAATAATAATTCTAAACAGGGTTAGTTTTATTGTTTTGCTCAAATCTTCGGGCACATCTTGATTGAAGAAATTAATTTTTAATTTTTGCGTTGCGTTCACCTTATTCTTAAACGAATCAATCGATTTTACCAAACCATAAGTGCTTATAATTTGAGGGGTTAAATTGTTTGATATTTCACGAGTATTGGTAACGGCCTCGTCAAGTAGTTCGATAATGTATTTGATATACTCTTGTTTTTCCTCTTCGCTACTATCAGTCGATTTTAATTCGTGAACATATAGTTTTATGGTTGAAAGCAATGGGCCTAAGCCATCGTGTAAATCCTTAGCAAATCGACTCCTTTCTTTTTCTTCGGTTTCTATAACAGCCTTTAGAATTTGATCTTCTAATTCTTTTTTATCTAAAATTGTATGTGCAGTGCAAATTATATAAAACAGCCCTTCAACTTCGATACGTTTTGCATATACTTTATAAGGTACTGTGTTTTTATCTTGAATTAAATAACATTCAAATACCTTTTCTTTGGTTTCAAAAACATCTGAAATAATTTCAAAGAATTGTGTCGGTTTCTTGATTGCCTGTAACTTTTTTATGTCAAATGGTAGCCCTGAATTTATATTAAATAACTTAGTTGCTATTTTATTCGATTGAATAATAGCATAATCTGAATTAATGATAAAGTGTAAAACATCGGTATCATTAAAAAAATCTTTGTATAATAAGGAATTAATATCACTCATAAGGCGACAAAGATATGCAATAGATTATGAGATTAA
>QNXT01000104.1 GCA_003973505.1 Bacteroidota bacterium | reverse complement strand
AGAGCAATGGCCACAGCAGCACCTAATAACTCAAATACAATGGATACCGTTGTTGAGGTGGGCATGCCAAAAGTATTAAAAGTGTCTAATAGGATGATGTCGGTGAGCATTACCGCCATAAAAATGAGCATAATCTCACTGAAATAGAAGTATTGAGGGTGGAAAATTCCCTTACGTGCTACTTCCATCATTCCACTTGAAAAGGTTGCTCCTAAAATGATTCCCAGAGCTGCAACAGTCATAATGGTTTTGAAAGACCCTGCTTTCGCACCTATGGCTGAGTTTAAGAAGTTTACAGCATCGTTGCTCACTCCGATAATTAGGTCGGCAGCGGCAAGTCCGGCTAAAACGATAATAAGTATTAAATATAAATCCATAATAATAATTTGTTATTTATAATTCGCTGCAAATGTATCAGGCTAGCACATCCTCTATGTTAACTTAATGTTAAGTTAATGTTATAGAAAAGTTTTTATTAGGTCTTTTTGATTGATTATTAGATGTTTTTGGGTTTTGAGACCTCGGAGCTTCATGTTCAGTTAATTATTGAAGGGTAGAATAATCACTACAAAAACAGCCTTCAATTTTCATATCTTTGCTGCCTTATCATATAATATCTATTTGAAATGAAGAGAATCGTATTTATCGTTTTTGGTTTGTTCCTATTTGCAAATCTTAGTGCCCAAAATTTTGAAAAGTATTTTACAAAAGGGGGGTTGCGTGTTGATTATTATCATGGAGGTAATAGCGAGGTAGAATATATTTCCAATGATGCGATGTATCATGAACCCTTTTTTGGAGGCTCTCACATCAATCTTATTGATACATTCAACTATGGGCATTATAAATATGAAGTGTTTGATTCCTTGACAAACAAATTGATTTATTCACGAGGCTATTCCACCTTATTTGGAGAGTGGCGTTTTACAGAAGAAGCGAAAAGCAATTCACGTACTTTATCAGAAAGTGTAATCATGCCCTTTCCAAAAGCGAGTATAAAACTTGTTTTTTATAAACGAAAGAAGGATATGACGTGGGAGGTTTTGTATTCGCGATACATTAATCCGAATGATTATAATATTATTCCTCAACAGAAAAACAGAATTGAAGCGAAAAAAGTACATTACAGTGGTGACCCGGCAACGAAGGTGGATATTGTGCTTTTAGCCGAAGGTTATTCTGCCGATGAGCAGGATAAGTTTATGAAAGATGCAGAACGCTTTACGGATTACTTATTGAGTTGGGCACCTTTCAATGAGATGAAAGATCGTTTCAATATATGGGTTGTGCCTGTGGTTTCTTTGGAGTCGGGAACCGATATTCCAGGAACGAATGTATGGAAAAACACCGCTTTCGACTCGCATTTTTATACTTTTGGAACCGAGCGATATATTAATACGGTAAATAATAAAGCGGTACGTGATGCCGCAGCAAATGCTCCTTACGATCAGATTTATATTTTAGCGAATACCTCTAAATATGGAGGTGCCGGTATCTTTAATTTCTATTCTATTTGTACTTCCGATAATCCAAAATCAGGTTTCGTTTTTTGCCATGAATTTGGTCATGCTTTCGGTGGTTTGGCTGATGAATATACGGGTGATGCCTCCGTGGAAGATTTCTACGATTTGAACTATGAACCTTGGGAGCCAAACATTACAACGCTTACTGATTTTTCGAAAAAATGGAAGTCGATGGTCGAAAAAGGAACGCCAATACCTACTCCTGATACGAGAGAAAATGTGAATGTATTAGGTGCATTTGAAGGAGCAGGATATGTTACCAAAGGTGTGTATCGCCCAAAACACGATTGCTCAATGAAGTCGATTCGTGATGATGATTTTTGCCCGGTTTGTGTAAAGGCTTTGATTGATATGGTTAATTTTGTAGCGCATTAGTATTATATTTCTTATGACAATTCCATCACATAAAAAGCAAATAATAAGACTTGTTTTTAGTATTATTGTTTTATTATCATGGGGGCAAGTTGTATATGCCCAATCGGATAATTGTGATGTTGAGGTAAGTAAGAAATCAATAAAACTGCAGAAAAAAGCCATTGGCGAATTGCGTTTTGGAAGATATGCGGCGGCTACGGAGCTTTTGCAGAGTGCCATCGATAAATCACCCGACAACCTGGAGGCTTTGTGGATTTTGGCCGATATCAATCGCAAGCCCACCAACAGAAGTAGGGTCATTAGTATTGCCAAAGAATCTTATCAACAAATAATAGATATTTGCCCTTCCTTCCAAAATCATTATGCTTATTTCTATTTGGCAGGAATTTACTACGTGCAATCGGACTACGAGAAAGCCTATGCTTTATATAAGGAGTTTCTTGATTCGGATGATGAGGGCATCGACCCCAAGCATTATGAGGAGGCTCAAACATTTTCGCGCTATGCTAAATTTTATGCTGATATTTATGCCAATGAGGTTGATTTTGACCCCATTCCATTGAAAGGCGTAAATACCAGCGATGATGAATATTTGCCAATCATTACTCCTGATGGGGAATATATTTATTTTACACGCCGCTTTGTGGAGATTGATCGAACACATGCCTATGCCAGAGAGGATAACCGTGTGGAACGCTTTTGCGTCGCAAAAAGCACGGGTCTGCATGCTTTTGAAAAAGGAGGTCCTCTTCCTTACCCTTTCAATACCCAAAGTAATGAAGGTGGTGCTGCACTTACCATCGATAATAAGGACATGTATTTTACCTATTGTAAAATTGTGGGTAGTTCTACTCGTCGTAGTTTAGCTTGTGACATTGCACATACGCATTTCAGTAATGGAAAATGGTCGGAAATTGAGATACTCGATAAAATAAATAAACCGGGAAAAACATGGGAATCGATGCCCACCATTTCTTCGGATGGGAAAACTTTATATTTCGTAAGCAATAGATTGGAAGATAGCTATGGTGGTTATGATATTTATAAAACAGTAAAAGATGCAGATGGAAATTGGCAAGATCCTGTGAATTTAGGTCCTACCATCAATACTGCCGGGAATGAGAAAACCCCATTTATACATACCGATAGTCAAACGCTGTATTTTTCATCGGCTAGCTATACCGACCCAAATACGGGTGAAACACATCATGGACATTTAGGCCTCGGGGGCTATGATATTTTTTATTCGCGAATGGATAGCTTAGGTAAATGGAGTAAGCCCAAAAATATTGGTTACCCAATAAATACTAAGAAAAATGATTTGGGTTTTTCGGTAAGTACAAATGGTAAATATGGGTATTTCTCATCTAATAAGGTGCTGAGAGTTAAAGAAGAAAATAAAGAGCGAAATTTTGCGCAAAAGCGACTTAATGCGCATATGCCATTCAATATTTATTCTTTCAAATTGTATCAAGAAGCACGTCCACAGAAAGTAGTATTGGTAAAAGGAAGTGTAAAAGATAAAAATACAAATCAACGCATTCGAGATGCTAAGGTTTTTATAAAAAATGTGGAAACCAAGGAGATAAAAGAAATTCCCATAGATATGGAAACGGGTGATTTTATTGCAGCCATAGTAACGGAAAGCGATTTGACGGTGATGGTGAAAAAGAAGGACTATGCCTATGTGACCAATTATATTGAGAATTCGGATGATGATGAAGATGTAGCTCCTGTGAAATTGGATATTGAATTGAAAGAGGTAGAAGTGGGAGCGGCCTACGATTTACAGGATATTTATTTTGATACAGATTCCGATGTTTTGAAGGAAAAATCGGTTCGCGTGATTGAGGGGTTATATGAATTTTTGAAAGACAATCCCAATGTGCATGTCGAAATACAGGGGCATACAGATAATGTAGGTTCCGATGCCTATAATTTAAAGCTGTCGGAAGCTCGTGCCAAATCGGTGTATCAGGTATTGTTGAATCTTGGCATTCCTCCGAGTCAGATTACTTATAAAGGCTATGGAGAAAGTAAGCCCATTGCTTCCAATACAACGAGCACAGGTCGTGCAAAAAACAGAAGGACTGTTTTTGTGATTACTAGTAAATAAAAATTAAAGCTATAGAAATATGAAAAAATTGAAACTGATTATTTTGTTTTTATTCTTAACTCAAATAATTTGGGCTCAAACAACTAGTCCTGTAACGATTAGTAAAGTTTGCTACTATCGGTTGACCAATTATTCGGGTTCAAGAGCCATTTTATATGCTTTAAAAGGAAATCAAACCATTGCCTTGGATGCACGAGTGCAGTTAAATGCATTTGTTTTCTCAAATATTGAACGCTATCCTGCCGGAATGTATCGTATTAGCTTTAACGATTCCTTATTTACGGAAGTGATTTTTAATAACGAGGATGTGATACTTGAAGCCGATGCACAAAATGTGCTATTTAGCATGAAGGTAAAACGCTCAGCTGAGAATAAGGTGCTGTTTGATTATTGGAAATACGCCATGAAGGTTCGCGATTCAATAGTGCATGTGCGATATCAAAAAGAAAAACTAGCTAATTTAGGTCAGTTGACAAATAAAAAGAAGCGAGCCTTCGAGAATAGAATAGATGTCTTGAATTCGCACCTTTATAATTATATTGAAGACAAAGCAACGAAGAATCCTGATTTATTTGCCCCTGTGGTTTTGCGTTCTTATTTAATTCCTTCCTACCGTGATTATTTAAAAGAAGAAGGAAATGAACCCTATCCAACAGAACGTCTTTTCTATCTTTATCATTTCTTCGATAATATCGATTTCGGAGATGCGCGCTTATTGAATACTCGTATTATTTATACCGCCATAAGCGATTATATGAGCACCTTTGCTAAGCCTGCAAAAACAGCGGTGTATAAAGATATTATTGATCGGGTAATGGAATTATCCAAGGCAAATGAAGCGGTTTATCAGTATTCGCTAAATCTATTTATCGAAGCCTTTGAGAATTCCATTTGGGAAGATGTGTTTGTATACCTTATTGATAAGTATTATTTGAACTCCTATGCATATAATCCCGACCAAGCAGCCTATTATAAGTCCAAAATAGCCACGATTAAAGCTTTGAAACCAGGAAAGAAAATGCCAAATATTACACTTCGTGATACCAGCAATAATGAGGTGTCGCTTTATGATGTAAAGGCAAAGGTTAAGATGGTTCTGTTTTACAGCTCCGACTGTCCACACTGTCGAGAAGTAATGCCTGATATACTGGAGATATACGAAGCTTATCATCGTGATGGTTTTGAAATATATGCTGTTGCTATTGATGATAGTTTGGATATGTGGAAGAATGAAATAAAGGAGTTTAATTATCCTTGGGTTTCGGTTTCCGATTTGAAAGGGATGATGAGCCCTGTGATTGATCAGTTTAATATATGGAAGACTCCAACGATGTATATGTTGGATAAAAACAATATTATAATGAATAAACCTCGTGGAATGGAAGATATTCATGCAACAATTTTGCAGTTGTTAAAGATGAAGCATTAGAATATGGAGATTCTTTACAGGAGGATATAAGGAGAATGCAGCAAATAAAAAATCCGTAAATTTGTGAACTACTAAATTTGAAGAAATTATTAAAATTAAAATAAATAGATATAATGGAAAGAGATAATCAGATATTTGAGCTTATTGAAGAAGAGCGTTTACGCCAGCTTCATGGAATAGAATTAATTGCATCTGAAAACTTTGTGAGCGAACAAGTTCGCGAGGCAATGGGTTCGGTACTTACTAATAAATATGCTGAGGGTTACCCTGGTAAACGTTATTATGGAGGTTGCGAAGTGGTAGATCAAACCGAGCAATTAGCTATCGATCGAGCAAAGGCGCTTTTTGGTGCTGAGTATGTTAATGTTCAGCCTCACTCCGGAGCTCAAGCTAATGCAGCAGTTTTCTTTGCTGTTTTGAAACCTGGTGATACATTTATGGGCTTAGACCTTTCGCATGGTGGTCACTTAAGTCATGGTTCACCCGTAAACTTATCAGGTATTCTTTATAATCCTGTGGCTTACCATTTGAATAAAGAAACTGGTACAGTTGACTATGACGAAATGGAAAAGTTGGCTTTGGAGCATAAACCTAAATTGATAATTGCAGGTGCTTCAGCTTATTCACGCGATTGGGATTACGAACGCATGCGTAATATAGCGGATAAAGTAGGTGCTTTATTGATGGCTGATATATCGCATCCTGCAGGTCTTATTGCTAAGGGGTTGTTAAACGATCCTATGAAGCAATGCCATATTGTAACCACTACAACGCATAAAACATTGCGTGGTCCTCGTGGAGGAATGATTTTGATGGGTAAAGATTTTGAAAACCCATTTGGAATAAAAACACCTAAGGGTGCAACAAAAATGATGTCTGCAGTATTGAATTTTGCTGTTTTCCCAGGACAACAAGGTGGTCCATTAGAGCATATTATTGCAGCTAAAGCAGTTGCCTTTGGCGAAGCTTTGGATGATTTATATACCGAATATGCAATCCAAATGCAGAAGAATGCACGTGTTATGGCTGAGGCATTTACCAATAAGGGATATCATATTGTTTCCGGAGGTACAGACAATCATTCGATGTTGATTGATTTACGAACTAAAGTACCTGAAATAACCGGAAAAGTTGTGGAGAATACTTTGGTGAAAGCTGATATTACTATCAATAAAAATATGGTGCCATTTGATAGTCGCTCACCATTCCAAACTTCAGGTTTGCGTGTTGGAACTCCAGCGATTACTACTCGCGGAATGAAGGAAGAGCATATGCCGATTATTGTAGATTTCATTGACCGTGTGATAATGAATGTTGAAAGTGAAGAGGTGATTAATGCAGTACGTGGTGAAGTAAATGAGTTTATGAGTGGTTTTGGTATGTTCGCATATTAATCCAAAAACTTAAATAATAAAAAAACTCCAAATCAATCATTTTTGATTTGGAGTTTTTTGTTTTTCGGATTTTATGAAATAGTTAGAGGTCTTTGCAAGAGGCTTTTGGTAAAATAATTCGACGCTAGATAAATATTATAACCGTAGCAACCTGTTGGTTGTGAGGATTGTAAAATTTTGATAAGGAAGAAGTATGCAGCCAAAAGTCTATTTAATTTATGGGGTTCACTATATTCTCTTTACTTTTAAATTGTATCTTTCTAAAATAGAGGTAGATACATGTACTTTTGTCTTGCAAAGGTCTCGGTTACAAAAAAGCCATTGTAGAATTTCTTTTCTCCTTTTTCTCATACGTTTTCTTTTCCCATCTTATAGTATTGAAAAAAGAGATATACATTATTCTTGAATCCAAATCTTTATAAGGTTTATTTCCTGCTGCATCAACATAAGATTTATTCATAAAATCGTTAAGTGCATAGGTGAACTTTACGCTTAACCCATGAGGAAATGTTACGCCCACAAAAACCGAAGGTAAAAACATTTGAGTACGGTCACTAAACCATTCAGAGTATTTCCGTTTTCCTGTAGTTAAAAACTCTTTCTCCTTATAATGATACAACCATTCTATCTGACCTCCGGCAAAAGCATAAAAGCCCTTTTCCATATCGCCAAATTTTAAGGCTAGGGGAATACCCAAAGAATAGGATCTACGCTTCCATTTTACCATATATGTGCTTCCCGTATTATTATCAATGGCTGTGCTCATTTCCTTGGTAATAAAACCAATATTACGGTTGCTAAGCCCTGAATAGAGCCCGAATCGGTTTGAAAAATCGTAATGCCAATTGGTAGAAAAATGAAACCAAATAGTAA
>QNXT01000009.1 GCA_003973505.1 Bacteroidota bacterium | reverse complement strand
GAGTTGATTGCTGCAGGAACACCCTTTGTAGTACGTTTCAAAATGCCCAAAGATGAAAAATTAGTTATGCATGATATGGTGCGTGGCGAAATGCACATCGATACCAACACCTTGGATGATAAAATTATTTTTAAGTCGGATGGAATGCCTACTTATCATTTGGCCAATATTGTGGACGACCATTTGATGAAAATATCGCATGTAATTCGTGGCGAAGAGTGGTTGCCATCCATGCCTTTGCATGTAATGTTGTATAAGGCATTGAAATGGGATGACACGATGCCACAGTTTGCTCACCTTCCTTTGCTTTTGAAACCCAAAGGAAATGGAAAACTCAGCAAACGTGATGGTGATAAAATGGGCTTCCCTGTTTTTCCAACGGAATGGAGCAATCCCGAAACAGGCGAAAAGTCGATGGGCTATCGTGAAGAAGGATATTTCCCTGAGGCCTTTATCAATATGTTGGCACTATTGGGATGGAATCCCGGAACGGAACAGGAACTATTTTCGATGGACGAACTAATTCAAGCATTTAGCATCGAGCGCGTAAATAAATCAGGAGCTCGATTCGACCCCGAAAAAGCAAAATGGTTTAACCACCAATATATGTTGAAAGCCGACAATACGGTTTTAGCTGATTTATTTGCCAAAGAATTGTCTGATAAAGGAATTTCGGCAGATAAAGAATTTATTACCAAAGTAGTTGGCTTAGTAAAAGAGCGTGCCGAATTTGTGAAAGACCTTTGGGAGCAATCCTATTTCTTTTTTGTGGCTCCAACAGAATATGATGCTAAAGTGGTGAAGAAACGATGGAAGGAACATATTCCTGCTTTGATGGCTGATTTGAAAGTGGTTTTAGAAAATATCGAAGATTTTAGCTCTGCAAATGTGGAAACCGTAGTTAAGCAGTGGATTTCGGACAAAGAGCTTTCGATGGGGCAAATAATGAATGCTTTCCGTCTATGTATTGTAGGTGCTGGCAAAGGACCACATCTATTTGATATTACCGAACTCATTGGCAAAGAGGAAACCTTAAAACGCTTACAAGCCGGGATTGAGAATATTAAACGAAATTAAATACACAAGTTGGTTAAATCCTGTTCATTAGTAAATCCAATTCATGAATTGGATCAACTACATGAACTCGATAAACGAATCTAATAAAAACAAGAATATGAACAGACTACTAATAATATCAGCACTAATCCTATTAGGATGGAACCTCTCAGCACAAGATCGAGTAAAAGTAATGTCGTATAACCTTCTGAACTACGGTAATACTACTTCCTACTGCACGCAGTCCAACAATAGCATTCTTGCTAAAAATTTATATAACAAAACAATAATTGATTACATAAAGCCTGACATTATAGGAGTTGTAGAAATGGGATCATCTGATTTTGCACAAAATATGTTTCGTGATTCTTGCCTAAACGTAAATGGCGTAACGCATTATGCAAAAGCTACAAAATCAAATACTGCAGGAAGCGATATCATTAGTTTACTATATTATAATCAGGATAAATTTGGATTGGCTGGCGTTGTTTCCCTACAAAATCAGGTACGAGATATTGTTTTATTTCGCCTTTATTATAAGAGTCCCAATTTGGCTTCAATGACTGATACCGCCTTTGTAAACTGTCTTGTTGCGCACTTAAAATCGAGCAAAAGCTCACCAAACCCAAGTGTACGAAATCAACAAGTGACAGCGGCTCTTAATTATTTGAGTTCACATTATCCTGCCGATAATTACCTATTTATGGGCGATTTGAACCTATATAAAAGTAGTGAGGCTGCCTATCAAACCCTTACAAATTACAGCAATTCAAATTATCGATTCAACGACCCCATAAATAAACCAGGGAATTGGAATAATAATTCGAGTTTTGCTGCAGTGCATACCCAATCTACTCATTCCAGTTCCAATGGATGTGCGGCAGGCGGTGGACTTGACGATCGTTTTGATTTTATTTTGATTTCGAATGCTCTAAAAACAGGAAGCAAACATATTAGCTATGTAAATAATTCATATAAAGTTATTGGTAATGATGGAAATCATTTCAATAAATCCATAAATAGTGGCACAAACAATAGCGTTCCTTCCAATGTGTTGAGCGCATTATACAACAATAGCGACCATTTGCCCATTGTTTTGGAGTTGGATTTGGACAACACCGTGGCAAGTATTTCTGATATTGAAAAGGCAAATCGTATTCGTGTTCGTTTTCAAAATCCAATCAACAACACACTGAATTTAGCAATTAGCAGCAAAAAAACACAAGAGCTAAGTATTCGAATTTATGATTTACAAGGACGAATGATTAAAAGCAAACAACATACTGCCAATGAAAATACGAACATACAGTTTGATATGTCGGAGGTAGCTAACGGACTTTATATCATTCAAATTATTGGTGAGAACAATCAATTGGTTTACAGTGCTAAATGCCTAAAACAATAAAACAAATTAATGAATAAAAAACTTATATGGCTAATCAGCCTGCTTATCAGCCTAAGCTTTAGTTCATGCATCACTATTTTAGACGAAATAAAACTGAATGCAGACAAAAGCGGAGAAGTGTTTATTGGGCTTGAATCAGAAGCTTTGGCAAGTGTTTTATACATGGCAAAAGACCAATTGAGTCCCGAAGTAATTGCACAAATTGATCAGTTTCCAAATGAGGCAAAAGAACGGCTGACGGGGATTGAAGGCATCCATCATATTAGCTCTATGGAGCAGATACAGAATGGACGTTTGGGAATAAGCTTCCAATTTGACAACCCAAAAGCATTAAACAAAGCCTATTATGCATTAATGGATATGGAGAAAACATGGTATCTCCCCAATCTTATTAAAATCAAAAAGCATAAAATAAAGCGTAAAAATATCACTCCGCAATTGGTAAAACAAATTGAAGAGAACAATCCAGAATTGAAAGATTCACAAATTTTGAAATATTTAAATTGGAAAAGCGTTATTAAACTTCCTGCGAATTCGAAAACCATCAATAATGTGCAATCGAAATCAGCGGTTGGAAATAAGGAAGTTGTGATCCGTTATTCATTAAGTGATTTACTTAAAAATGAAAAGAATAGCGCATACGAAATTCGCTTTTAAGCATTATTAAGAAATATATATAGCACAAATAAACTATTTTTGCACACATAAATAAAACCAAATTAAAAATGGCAGAAGAAAAAAAAGCTCAAGAAGTAAGCACAAAAGGCTATAAAATAACCATCGGCATCATGGCGGTAATTATTGCTGTGTTGTTATGGATGCTATTATTTACCAAAGAACACGTAAAGGTTGTTGAAACCGAAAAAGACAATGTAGAGTTGGAGCGTGTTAAATTGGAAGGCGAATTAGACTCCTTAATGACTGAATACGAGTCTATTCAAACCGAGTACGGTACACTTGCCGATTCGATGAGCACAAAAGACAGTATCATTCAGGCCAAATCAATGGAGATTAAAAAACTGTTGGCAAAAACACATGACTATCGTAAGATTAAGCGTCAGTTGCGTATATTACGTGGCATTCAGCAAAGCTATGTTGATCAACTTGATTCATTATATACCGTAAATCACGAGTTGGAAGAAAAGCTAGACATTGCCAATCAAAACATTCGTAAAGAACAAAACAGAGCCAAAAGTTTATCACAGGAGAAAGAAGAACTCTCGAAAAAAGTGGAAGTAGGTTCTGTGATAAAAGCATATAATGTAACCGGCAAGGGGTATCATTTGAAAGGAAAGAAAAAGAGAGAAGTGGAAACCATGAAAGCCCGCCGTACAGATCGCATTAAGATATGCTTTACCTTGGCTGAAAACCCTGTTGCTGACCCGGGTCCAAGAACCGTTTACATACGCGTTGCTCGCCCTGATGGAGTGATAATTCGTAAAGGGGATACCGATAAATACTCATTTGAGGCAAACGGTTCCAAACTACAGTTTACCATGAAAGAGGAGATAGAGTATAAAAACAAGGCCATGAAAATGTGCGTTGTTTGGGATAAGCTTACCGAGGATAAAGCCATGAAAGGAACTTATGAAGTAAGTGTATTTATGGATCATCAAAAAATTGGCTCTTCGTCATTTACATTGGAATAGAAGACAAACTTATTATAAAACAAAAACCGCATATTGGCCTTGGCTAGTATGTGGTTTTTTTTATCCACATTGTGCATACTAAAAATTACAACTTTCCAAAAGTTGACCATATACAACTATCTTATGATTATCTGCTAGTTAAAATTTAACAAACAGAACTTTTGGAAAGTTTTCCGAAGTATTGACATAAGAAAATAAAAAATAGACTACCTTTGAACCATGCTTAATCAGAAAGATAATAAAACCAA
>QNXT01000177.1 GCA_003973505.1 Bacteroidota bacterium | reverse complement strand
GCATTGAGGAAGTACATGAGGTGCGCAGCGTAAAGGATATTGTGGAAGGATTGGTAAAAGATTTATAAGAATATTCCAAGATGTTTAAACTCTTGGAATGTTGAATAAAACTAAAAATCCTCCAAAAGCCCAAGACTTTTGGAGGGTTTATTCTTAATTCTAATTTACGATAAAACTACAACTGCGGTCCTGCTGCCACAAGGCTTCGGCCTTCTTCATTATCGGTAAACTTCTTGAAATTATCAATATATAATTCCGCAAGGTTTATCGCTTTTTCATCCCATTCAGAAGCATCAGCATAGGTATCACGCGTATCTAAAATCGAAGAATCCACTCCAGGTAAAGAAGTTGGAATTTCCAGATTAAAAATCGGCATCACTTTGGTCTCAGCTTTTTCAATATCTCCATTCAATATGGCATCAATAATGGCTCTTGTATCTTTAATTGAGATGCGTTTCCCAGAGCCATTCCAGCCAGTATTTACCAAATAAGCCTTGGAACCATGCATATCCATTTTACGCAATAGTTCTTCCGCATATTTTGTAGGATGCAATGAAAGAAAAGCTTCACCAAAACAAGCTGAGAAAGTCGGTTGAGGCTTGGTTACTCCTAACTCAGTTCCTGCAAGTTTAGCTGTAAATCCTGAAAGAAAATGGTACTTCGTTTGCTCACGATTCAGTTTCGAAACTGGCGGCATCACTCCAAAAGCATCAGCTGTTAAGAAAATCACTTTACTTGCATGACCACCTTTTGAAACAGGCTTCACAATGTTCTCGATATGATAAATGGGATAAGACACTCTTGTGTTTTGTGTAACCGAAGAGTTGGAAAAATCAACATTTCCATTTTCATCCACCGTAACATTTTCTAATAAAGCATCCCGACGAATAGCAGCATAAATTTCTGGTTCATGTTCAGGATCCAAATCAATGGTTTTTGCATAACAGCCCCCTTCAAAATTAAATACTCCATCATCATCCCAACCGTGTTCATCATCACCAATCAGGCTTCGATTTGGATCGGTGGAAAGTGTCGTTTTTCCTGTTCCTGAAAGACCAAAAAAGATTGCCACATCTCCATCTTTTCCTTGATTTGCGGAGCAGTGCATCGAGGCAATTCCTTGAAGAGGAAGATAATAATTCATCATGGCAAACATGCCTTTTTTCATTTCACCACCATACCAAGTGCCACCAATCAATTGCATTTTCTTGCTCAAATTAAATACGGTAAAAACTTCCGAATTCATGCCATGTTCTTTCCATTTTTCATTCGTAGTTTTCGAGGCATTAAGCACTATAAAATCAGGCTCCCCAAAGTTTTCTAGTTCTTCTTCTGTTGGACGAATAAACATATTTTTCACAAAGTGAGCCTGCCAAGCTACTTCCATTATAAAGCGTACTTTTAGTCGTGTATTCTTATTTGCCCCTGCAAAACCATCTACCACATAAAGACGTTTATGACTTAATTGTGCAGCTACGGTTTTTTCTATATCTTCCCATACATCAGCACTTAAAGGCTTATTATCATTTGGAGCTTCAGGCGAAGTCCACCAAATCGTATCCTTAGTAATTTCATCTTCAATTATATATTTATCCATCGGAGAACGCCCAGTAAAACGCCCCGTCATCACATTCACAGCCCCCAAATTAGTTAGTTGGCCAACTTCATAGCCCTCAAGCGATGGATGAAGTTCCTCTTCATATAGTTCGTCGTAAGTAGGATTGTAAATGATTTCTTTAGGCTGAAAAATATTGTATTCTTCAAAACTTTTTCGGATAGAGTCTAAATTTTTATGCATAGATATATTTTCAAATGATTGATAATAAATAAACTTTCATGATAAAGAACAAAAAAATATTTTCCAATTAGAACAAATCATCAAAATATATAGCCGTAAAATGATCGCTTTGGTAAATCAAATGCAATATTGTATTTGATAATTTCCCATTGAAAAGTGACAAATATAGAATTATTTCAAGGGCTAAAATAGGCACTCATCTAAATATGATAAGTATCACACTGTTTAACAATCTAGTTTGGCTCATATTTTATAAAATGCCCCCCCTATTATTAAAATATCAATTATTAATTAATTTCAATAATAAGATAAGCGAGAAAGGAAATTAAATAGTAATTTTCAGAGATAAACGATTATGTAATTGTATTATTTTCAGAATCATCACCATAATTATCTGTAACCACAAAATCCATAGGAATATCATATTGATCTACCGGCACCACATCGAAATATTGAAAATCGAAACAAACTCCAATCTTTTTGGCCTCAAGTTTTCCTAAGGTTTTATCATAATAGCCCTTACCCCTACCCAATCGGCTATTAAACTTATCAAAAGCTACGCCTGGGATAATAGCATAATCAATCATATCAAAATCGGTAAAGGCATCACCTTGCGGTTCAAGAATTTTATATTTCCCTTCTTCTTTCATCTTGTCCACGCCTTCAAACTTTTTCAAAATCAAGTCTGAACCATCTACAACAGGTAAAAGAAAAGTTTTCGTTGAAGCCCATTTTTTTATGAAGTCGTGTGTATATACTTCATCGGGCATCGACCAATAAGCTAATACAATATGTGCACGTTTGAAATCGCGATCTTGTTCAATTTGCTGAAAAATGGCTTCTGATTTCTTCTTTTTTTCTTCGAAACTATAGTTTGATTTTAGCTCTTTTACTTTTTTACGTAATTCATTTTTCAAATAATCAACCATAATTTTATAGATACTAAAAAGTCGCTAAGATTTGAAAATTAACAACTCTTAGCGACTTTATCAAATTATTAATAATTAGTATATTTCAATAAAGTAGGGCAAACGTGTTTGAAAGCCTTCCATCGTTTGCATCTTCTTAATATATTCATAATACTTGGCTGAAGCACCGAGTTCATCCTCAATAATAGATGCTTTCACATTACCACCCATTTTCTTCACTAATTCCTCAAAAGGATCTTTTAGTTTAGGCAAATTATAAACCCGGTAAGAATCAATTCCTGCCAATTTAGCCGCTTCCTCAAGGGCCTTATCCAAACCACCAAGCTCATCAACAAGACCAATTTTCACAGCATCAACCCCACTCCAAACTCGTCCTTGTCCAATGGCATCAACCTGTTCAGTGGTCATATTTCTACCTTCAGCCACATGCGTAATAAAGGCAGTGTAAATATCCACAACTCCATCTTGTATCACCTTATGTTGAAATGGAGTTAAAGCTTGAGCAAAACTTCCCATCGAAGAGTTTGCATTTGTACTTACACCATCAAAAGTAAGACCCAATTTATTATTCAAAAAATTCTTAAGGTTTGGAAGCATTCCAAAAACACCAATAGAACCAGTGATTGTAGTTGGTTCCGCCACAATTTTATTAGCCATACAAGAAATATAATAACCTCCCGAGGCTGCATAATCACCCATAGAAACCACAATGGGTTTTACCTCTTTGGCCAAAACCAGCTCACGCCACATTACTTCGGAAGCTAATGCACTACCGCCTGGTGAGTTTACACGCAACACTATAGCTTTTATACTACTGTCTTTACGGGCTTTGCGCACCGCCTTTGCAATTCGATCAGAGCCAATAATTTCATCATTTCCTTCTCCAGAAACAATTTCACCTACTGCATAAATAACAGCAATTTTTTTCTTCTCTTTTATATTATCTACCTTATGAACGGTAGTAGCATAATCTGTAAAACTAATCTCATGATATTTCTTTTCATCAGTAATATCAAGTTTTTTCATCAATTCAGTCTTAAATTGATCTTCATAGGCTATCACATCTACTAAGCCTACTTTCTTCGCTTTTACAGCATTAGCCGACCATAGACTATCAGCAATGGTCTGAAGCTGAGCTACACTAATATTACGACTTACCGATATCTCATCAAGCATCGATTTCCATATTGAAGAAAGAAACTTATTTGTTTGTTCCTTATTAGCCTCACTCATTTTATCGTACATAAAAGGCTCAACAGCACTTTTAAACTTATTATTTGGACCACGAATAATTTGCATCTCTATTTCTAGTTTTTCCATAGCCTTTTTAAAGAACATAATTTGAGCTGCTAGACCCTTAAAATCAACTGCACCAACAGGATTTAAGAATACTTTATCAGCAACGGAAGCGATATAATAGTCTTTTTGAGAATAAAATTCTCCATAAGAATAAATAAATTTACCCGAAGATTTGAAATCCAATAATGCTTTACGAAGTGCTTCATAACTTGCAATTCCACCACCTGGTAAATCCCGAGTATCTATATAGACTCCTTTAATCTTAGAATCTGATTTTGCTGCTTTAAGCACCTGCATAATCCGATTCATACCAACTAATGCTTCATCATCACCAATACCATATTTAGCCAAGGGAT
>QNXT01000032.1 GCA_003973505.1 Bacteroidota bacterium | reverse complement strand
TAACCCATAAATACTAAGGCCATATCATCACGATTTACATTCACAAAAGCATCTAAAGTCTCTTGTATTCCACGATCTGGAGTTAATGTTCCCTGTACAATAAGTAGTATTTGATCATTAGGAATAGAAAATTCCTTTCTTAAAAGTGATTCTTCTTTCGGGATTTCTTTCAATACCGGACAATTCATTACCACCACCGGCTTTTCAATATCATAAATCTTTGCATATTCATCGGCAATCTTATTACCTACGGTAATGGTTTTATCCACAAAACGAATAAAAAAACCTTCGAAAAGAGCAATTAATTTTTTTCGAAATCCCCAAATCCCAGATTTCTCACGCTCGTATTCGTGTGCATCGTAAACTACCTTTTTATTTCGCCCCATCCATTTGGCAAATACCCCTATGGGAAGTGCCTCAATATCATTACAATGAAAAATATCTGCATCTTTCGAATACTGATACATCTTCCATAATAATTGCAGGTATTTTACGCCCGAAAAAAAGACATTATTTGGCAAATTGCGAGTTGATATACGCAAACGTTTTACTTCCAAACCATCCATATTTTCCAACTCCGACAATCCTGGAGAAAACATGGCTGCAACGCGCACATGAAAGCCCGCACCCATTAAGGAACGACATTCCTTTAACACGCGCGAATCATGCGTAAAATCGTTAAGTACAATGCTTACAACCTTTTTCATACTTTGCCCAACAGATTAGTATATGCATTTTCAAGACCATGTTTCTGGTACATGCTGAATACCGAATTATGAAATAAAACAGTCAAAGGCATAGCGTATATACGCGATTTTTCAATAAAGTAGGAATTCACTTCCTCATAATCTTTGCTAATATCATTGAAATTATGCATTATCGGATTGGTATCCATAAGAATCAAAGGTCGCTCCACAAGTTTAAGTTGGTTTCGTGTTTTTACATTAAAAACAGGAAATGCACTAGCCGTTCCACAGCGATACCCCTCATAACCAGCATAATTCATTGAAGAATCCACTTTTAGGCCGGCATCTTCCCAATTTTGCCAAGTTTCGGGAACGCTAAAGCGTAAATAATGCTGTCGCCCTTCAGTAATTTCTTGTCCTGTAACTTCTTCCAAAGTTTGCTTTTCGGACTTTAGCATTTCCAAATCCAAATAACTATCGTAACTCGGATGAATTCCAATAATATGACCACGCTCTTTTATTTTCTGAATCAGACTTTTAGCCTCAGGAGAATGAATATCATAATTCCCCTCATGCTCGGTTTTGCCACCAGCAATAAAATAAAATCGTGATTTCAAACCCGCTTCTTCACTTTTTGACATCAGAAAATCGAAAGTATCGTAAGGGTCTTTCATTTTCCCTCGAGCAACATTTTGATATTCTTTATATGTTTTTATGGCTAATAGCGGGTTATAACGCTTCAAAATATCACCACCAAGCTGACGTTTCATTTGCTGCTCCGACTTCCAATAGCGAATATGATCCACATCGTGCGTTGGAATCAGCTCAAAACCCTGTTTCTTAAACTCACCTTGATAACCTAATTGCAATAAGAGCTTTTGCAATAAGGCAGCATATTCATTCACCACGGGACGATGAAGGAAATTCTGCTGATAGGCAAATGCGGCTTGGTGAGGAAATCGCTGATGCGTATCTTTTGTAGCATTTACCACCTCTTCCCAACGACTTAGCATAAAAAAACTTGAAGCAAAAATATCAATTCCAAGCACCGTATTCTCTTCTGTTTGAGCAAAATAATTGTTTCCATAAACTATGACAGTCTCTGGTAAATCATGCTCATGATTTGTCAATGCTGCTTTTGTTGGTAGATTTTTTTTATCTAAATAGCCTTCATTTTCATTTAGCAAACTAAAAAAGTGATCCTGAATAATTAGCTTTTTCTCCTCACTCACTTTGATTATATAATCTCGAATACCCATTCGGGGTTTTAGCTCATAGTCCACACCCAAAAGCGTATCAAACAGTACTTTAATTGCATATTCGCGCTCAGGAATGAAATTTTTGGGTATGCCTATCTCTATCTTCATATTATAATTTATCAAATGCTTTTAGTAGATTTTTTTCAAACTGATTATTTGAAAATACCTCTTGATAATACTTCTTACTGATATCAATAAGTTGTTGTTTCTCTGACTGGTCAAATTTCAAAACTCGCTCTGCATCCTCAATAAAGAATCCACAACCGGCCAATACAATTTCCTCGGTTGTTTTCCGATGATTTCCAATCAATGGAATACCCATCGACAGATAATCAATGTCTTTATTGGCATTTTGCACTGCATAGCTTTCATTTGCGTTATGAATAATGCTAAAGCCAAATAAGAAATAATTGTTCAAAACAATTTTCAATTCTTGGGAAAGCGTCTCAGCTGGAATACGTTCAAAGTGTTTAATATTCTTTTCTTTAGCAATGCGTTCACGCAAATCTTTCTGATCCACACCACCAAAAATATAAAATGGTAAATTATGTTTCTGCTGAAAATCCAACATTTCATCACCTCCTTTTTCACGGCTAAAATGTCCCAAATAAAGTAGTGCCACTGGTCGATCAGCTTGATTTACAGCATCAATATTTTCAAAGGGTGATGAATAGTAATTGATTATGGTTTTATCTCCAAAATGTTCCTTTAAGGCATCGGAGTTCACGATTACCTGGTCAACATAGTTCTCGATTAATTGTTTCTCTATCTGTTCTGCCTTTTTCTTAATCCAAGGCATTTTTTTCATCCATGGGAACTGTGTACATAAACCATAATAACGCAATTGGGGATTAAAATCTAAAGTTTCATACACCACATATTTCCCCATTTTTTTTGCATGTTTTGCCAAAGGTAAAAACTGCAAATCCTTTATCATTACGGCATCATAATCTTTTAGCTTTGGTATAAGCTTCTGATTATTTACCATGTCAAAATAATACAAACTCAGATAGTTAATTCTACGCTTCCAACTTTCAATGGGCTTTACATCAATCAAATCCACATCATAATGCGCTCCCAATACGTCCAATATCATTTGGGTACGCGGTGGCATTGGATTTCCATTTCTACTTATGATAAGTATTTTTCTTATTGACATTTAAAACATTTTATATACATATTTATACTTTTCTTTCCCAATATACACCCTTGCAAAGAAAATACTTGTATTGCAATGTATAACAAAAAAATGAAAAAGAAATACCCAATTAATCACGATTTATTGACAATTTATGAGTATTTGCCAAATATAAAATTGAATCATTTAACTTCGTGGAAAAACGAAAAGCTCCTTTCGCATTCATATGGTCACAATTAAAAAAGTCCCCTTCATCAAAATATTGGGAATTGCTATAATCCCAGTATTTAATATTATATGTTTCACATAATTTATTGATTGTTATTTTATTTTGATTAATAATTGAATCATTGAGAAACAAATTATATTTTCCATATGTTGGCGAACTAAATAAAACAGGGGTAATATCTTTTTGTTGTAATAGTTCTATAAATCCTTTCAAATCGGAAACAATCTCTTGCTTTTCATTTGAACTATAAATAGTTCTTGCAAATTCAGCGGCTCTGTTCTGATAATTTAAATCATTCATAAGTTGCTTGTTTACACCTTGAAAAGGAATAAAGCCTTTTATAAGTTTCCCTTTCATATCTACACCTTTCTCAATATCAAAATCGATACTATTTTTACCATATTTCAAGCGATTTGCAATTCGTTTCCATACCATTGCTATTGCTACTTTAGGGGTGTAACCAAATAATGTTGGAGACAATTGAGCCAGAAAGTAACTTTTGTCCTTATACTTTATTCCATTTCCGTAATATGACCAATAGTCTCTAAATTTCTGACTTGAGAAATATAATGAATGATAATCAATGCTTATAAAAACATATTTTAATTTCGGTAATTCAGGTAAGAGCGATTGTGTAATTCTTTTATCAAAGTAAAGGCTTTGTGAAACATTAGCCAAATTAAAGGTATAATACGAAAATGCAGCTGGATTTACGGCATAGCAGGCATGTGAATTTCCAAGAACAAGTACTTGTATTGAATCTGCTTTAGCTAATGCATCCTCATATTTTTCTTTATACATTGAGTTCATATTTCGCAAATAGATATCTAATAATAGTATCAACAGCAATGGAATAGCCATAAATATAAAAAGTCTATGTAAAAATTTCCTCATACCCTAAAACTGATTGACCACCATACCAAAAGATAATAAATATCAAAAGATAGTAAACGCTATATCGATAAGCACGATTCCAATGAAGCCCTAATTTTTCAATCGCATACTCATCTTCTCGTCCAAACCATTCTATTACAATAAATAGCAATAAAAGAACAAGCGTAGTGAGTGCAAGATGCATACCTTCAAAATGAGGGATTGTGAAAAATGAAGCCGAAAAAATAGTATTGAGGTAATTCCATGCATGGGACAAATTATCAGATCGAAAGAAAACCCAAGCTAAAAGGGTTATGCTAAAAGTAATAGTCATCGCTACTAATTCCTGAAAGTTGGGTAATACCTTACCCTCTGCCACATTGTTTGTATTTATTCGGTTTCTGTTCAACAACAAAAGAGGCAAGAAATACAATGCATTTAATGCTCCCCAAACAATAAATGTCCAATTGGCACCATGCCAAAAACCACTTACAATAAAAATAATAAATATATTACGAACATTAAGCCATCTGCCTACTCGACTTCCACCCAAAGGAATATAAAGATAATCGC
>QNXT01000303.1 GCA_003973505.1 Bacteroidota bacterium | reverse complement strand
GGAGCTCGTTTTACCACGCCCACTTCTTGTCCGCCAACAAATCCCATCTCCATAATACGACGACGAAAAGCACCACGACCACGTACTTTTGAAATTATCGCCTTTTGTCCCTGTTTTAATTCACTAAGTTTCATATAGTGGCAAAAGTAGTCTTTTTGACGGTTTACAGCAATACCTAAATATGGGGATTTATAATCGAAATAAATAAATTGTGAGACCTATCCCTACCTTCGGAAGACCGACTTAAAGCCTGGTCGGCAAAATACTGAACAATAGTAACAAAGACACGAAGTCTCTTAGAAACACAAGTTAGAAAGAATATCTTTTGCAAATAGTTGAAAACTAATTATCAATCAAATAACAACAATTAGTTTTATATAATCTACTATATTTCATTAAAATAAACAGAACTACGAAACTTCAATTATAATCCTTAAGATTTTTTAGCAAATAAGCTATTTAAAAAAATTGCATCTTTGCATCTTAATCGACCAACAAATAATGGCAAAGGAGAAAGACGATATAGAATTTGAAAATATTGATGGCATTCAAGTTCCAAAAACGACAAAACTGGAACGTGAATCACCAGGTCGTACCTTAGCCAAAACCATAAGTTGGCGCATTGTTGCTTCTATTACAACCTTTATAATCTTTTATCTTTCTGCTGGTCAGAAGGTGGCTTTACAAGTTATTACTGCAGCAATTGGAATAGAGGTTGTTGCTAAAATGTTGATTTATTATATTCACGAGAGAGCTTGGGCTCACATACATTGGGGACGTTATTGGTATAAAAACAAGATGGTACGAAGAATTAAGCTGTACTACATTCGTAAGCGACGAAATAAGCTAAAATCTTTATAAACCTTTACACACATGTTTTAGTTTCTCTACAGCTAATCCACTTCCCATTTTCTCAGCCATATGTAAATCTTCGCATGCTCCCACATTATTTCCTTTTTCAGCTTTACATTCTCCTCTATAAAAATAGGCATCGGCTGTGGGATTTAGTTTGATCGACATATTAAAATCTCTTAAAGCCTCCGAAAACTTTTCCAATTCAAAATAAGCCCTGCCCCGTGTATAATAGGCATCCCAATATTTTTCATCAAAACCAATGGCTTTAGTTGCTATTGGCACCGCTTGATGCACTCGCCCTTTCAACATATATACTTTGGCATTCTCGGTACATGCAACCACATTTCGTGGATTAATAACCAAGGTTCGAGAAAAATCTTTTTGTGCTTTTGTATATTCTCCCTGACTCACAAACAAACGTCCTCGCTGAATATAAATCTCGGGATTTCGTGTATGAAAATGCTGCACTAATCGATTATAATCAACCAAAGCTTTATCCAACTGCTTCAATTCGAGATAGGCCTTTGCCCTTGCCTCCAAAGCTAATTGATCTTCGGCATCCATAGCAATTGCCTTATTCAAATCATTTAATGACTCTTGATATCGTTCCCGCTGAACCTCAATAATCCCACGCAAAGAATAAGCCTGCTGAAAATCAGGTTTTAGTTTTACAACTTTTCCCAAATCATACACAGCCATTTTCAACCGATTTTGCTTTTGGTATAAAAGGGCTCGTCGATAATACACATCATAATTCTTAGTCCCCGAATTGATGGCCTTTGAATAATCTGCCATAGCTAAATCATCTTTTCCTAAAGCCTCATAAGACTGTCCTCGATATGATAATGCCTTGCTATAGGTTGGTTTCTTTGCCAAAACCGCTCCAAAATCCGCAATGGCTTTTTCATAATTCTTCAAATCGAAATAATATAAACCACGGTAATAGTAAGCAGTCAAGTATTTTGCATTCTTTTGAATGGCGGTATTGAAATCGGCCAAAGCAGAATCCTCCATCTGCAAAGCATGATATGCACGACCTCGATACATATAAGCTTCGTAATAATAATTCGTAGCATGAATAATGGTACTAAAAGTATTTATCGCCTTGCGATATTTCTTGGCCTTATATTCCTTTTTTCCTTGATTGTATAATTGCTCATTCCTTTGTGCATAACTGCTATCCACAATAGCATATAAAAGGATAATACTCAAAATTATTTTCTTCATTTTATTCTATTTCTTCGCACGAGGATGAAAACTCATTATCGTTGTTCTGAGATATTCCCGGTCGAGATGTGTGTATATTTCGGTTGTTGTAATCGACTCATGGCCAAGCATATCTTGCACAGCACGCAAATCAGCCCCCCGCTCAATCAACTCAGTAGCAAAAGAATGCCGAAAAGTATGTGGACTGATGCTTTTCTCTAAGCCAATGGATTCAGCCAGATTTTTTATAATTGTAAAAATCATTACACGGGTCAAGGGCTTTCCTCTTCTGTTAAGAAAAACAAAATCTTCGAATCCCGCTTGAATTTTTTGATGAACACGAACCTGATTCACATAGCGATTTATCTGATTCATGGCCGCCCTTCCAATGGGCACCAAACGTTCTTTATCCCCTTTACCAACCACTTTTATAAACTCATCCTTGAAAAATAAATTGGAAAGTTTCAGGTTTATCAACTCCGACACCCGCAGGCCACAACCGTATAAAGTCTCGATTATTGCCTTATTTCTTTCTCCCTCAGGCTTACTCAAATCGATGGCGGCAATCAAGCGTTCCACTTCAGCATGATGAAGTGTATCAGGTAGTTTACGTGCAATCTTCGGAGCTTCAAGTAACTCAGAAGGATCGTCAATGATGCTATTGCTAATTAAAAGATATTTATAAAACGCTTTAATACCTGAAATCAACCGGGCTTGCGACGAAGCTTCCATTCCCAATTCGGCAGCCCAGACAACAAATTGATGTAAATCGTCAAGCTGCACCTTATCAGGTTCAATACCTAAGCCCTCCTTATCAAAGTATTGTCGCAGTTTATCCACATCACGAAGATAAGCCTCAATGGAATTGGAGGACAATCCTCGCTCTAAAGTGAGATATGACTCAAATGCTTGTATGGTGGTTTTCCAGTTCAAAAAAAAATGTTTTGTTGTTCTTTGTTTGGTGTTCGTTGTTTGTTGTTCGTTGTTTATTGTTCTTTGTTTGGTGTTCGTTGTTTAGTCAACACGGAACTCAAAATAACAAACACAATAAGCTATACGGCCACATCATATTCGCGAAGGGCATCATTTAATGATGTTTTCAAATCTGTGGATTCTTTACGTTTTCCTATGATTAAAGCACAGCCCACTTGATATTCTCCTGCGGGAAATTTCTTAGTATAAGTTCCAGGGATTACCACTGAGCGAGCAGGTACACGACCTTTATATTCAATCGGTTCAGGGCCCGACACATCAATAATTTTAGTAGATTTTGTAATCACCACATTGGCACCCAAAACCACTTCTTTTTCCAAATGCACACCCTCCACAACAATAGAGCGCGAACCTATAAAGCAATTATCCTCAATAATAACAGGTGCTGCTTGAACGGGTTCCAATACGCCACCTATTCCAACACCTCCACTCAGATGAACATTCTTTCCTATCTGCGCACAACTACCTACGGTTGCCCAAGTATCTACCATGGTTCCCTCGTCCACATAAGCACCAATATTAACATAAGACGGCATCATAATCACCCCCTTTGCCAAATATGAACCATAACGAGCAATTCCATCAGGAACAACCCGTACACCCAATTTATCAAAGTCTTTTTTCAAAGCAATTTTATCATGGTATTCGAAAATTCCACTGGTCAACTTTTCCATCTTTTGAATGGGGAAATAAAGAATTACCGCTTTTTTTACCCACTCATTCACTTGCCAGCCATCTGCTGTAGGTTCAGCCACTCGCAATTTCCCCTGATCTAAGTATTCAATAACCGTACGTATCTTTTTTTGCACAGCATCGATACGCAACATTGCGCGTTTTTCCCATGCTTGCTCTACTATTTTCTGTAATTCTCTCATAATATTTATTTACTGAATTTTACGTTACAAAGGTATGAAAATGCCCTATGGTATTTTATAAAAATAACTCATAGGGCATTTTCAAATATTGATTCTACAAGAGGTTTATTTCTTGCGATTTTAAGACAATAATTATCGTAAAAGAAGTTCGTTTCTATGATTTTAGTAATAAATCACAAAGCAACTAAGACCGCTCGATATCCACAGCCACCACCTTATACTCGGGTGTCATCGTTTCTTTATCACTCACATCGCCCGTTATGTTGTTGATGTTTATTTCTGGGAAATGGAAAGTAGATCTGAGAACGCCCTCTTTTACCTGATTGGTTAGATATGCGTTGATAAGGGTTTCACCACGAGCTGAAAACAACTTAACACGATCGCCTGTTTTAATTCCTTTCTTCTTCGCATCCTTCGGATTTATCCACAGATTATCAGCCGTAAGCACATCAACATTTGGAGTACGA
>QNXT01000262.1 GCA_003973505.1 Bacteroidota bacterium | reverse complement strand
TGCCCTCTTGGGTTGCAACTTCCGATTGTTCTTTAACTTCCGAGCCCTCGATAATAATATGCGTTCCCATTGCTTCGCCGTGCTGTCTTGTTTTTAAATCCACTTGAGCAATGGCCGCTATGGATGCAAGGGCTTCCCCCCGAAATCCCATACTACGAATATCAAACAGGTCCTCAGCCTTTTTTATTTTAGATGTAGCATGACGTTCAAAACTCATACGTGCATCTGTTGGCGACATGCCTTTTCCATTGTCAATCACCTGAATAAGTGATCGTCCTGCATCTTTAATAATCAGTTTGATATTGTCAGCTCCAGCGTCAATGGCATTCTCTAACAATTCCTTTACAGCAGAAGCAGGTCGCTGTACGACTTCTCCTGCAGCAATCTGATTAGCAACGGAATCGGGTAATAAATTTATTATATCTGACATGAAAATAAAATCCTGTTAAGCAGTTTTTGCAAAATATAAAATTGCCATAACAACAGCTAAAATAAGCGCCGTTAAAAGAATACGATTGAGCGAAGTATAGCGTTTATTGAATGAGGAATTGGACTCACGGTTCATGCCCCATCGATATGCCATTTCATTCTTCATATCGTCAGGGTTAAACTGATACTCCTCCTTCTTTCGCTCATAGCGTCGTTTACGTAATTCATCTTCCTCCTTTTTAGGATCGTAATAACGCGTCTTCAAATTAAACTGCTTGGGTTTTCCCCGCTTAAAAAAAGTAACCTTCATTAGCTTTATATTCTTTGCACAAAAATACCTTTTTTTTCAATAGACTTTGTTTTAATGATTGCTAAGAAATTATAAAAAATAAAAACTTTTATTGTGCATCACAAAGAGCTTTCCTACATTTGCAATTCATTTAAAAGCAAAACAGCTAATGCGATATTTTTATTATTTCACGACTTTAATTATTACTTTACTTATATTTGGTTCATGTACTACAAATCAGGAATATAAGCCTGAGTTGAAAGAGATAATTACCGATACTTTGTCAAATAAAATACTTGACAATATAAATATAAAGTATGCACAGGGATTTAGTATTGAGACTAATTCAAATCATTATCGTCTTATAGTGCATAATCCTTGGAATAGAGAAAAGGACTTGGGAGTATATATTATTGCTCATAAGGAATTTGCAGATTCCATTTCGTTAAAAGAAGGAGAAATGCTTATACAATTGCCCCTTCAAAAGGTAGCCATAATGTCGTCCTCCAATATTGGCTATTTCGACTTATTACAGAAATTGGATTTAATAAAAGCTGTATCTGATGCGAAACGCTTGTATAATCCCTTTTTACGAGAGCAGATAGCAAAAAATAAACTAATCGTTTTAGGAAATTCATCATCCATCAATACGGAATCCTTAGTAGCTTGTGGCTGTGATGTGTTTTTGCAAACTGCTTATGGAGCCTCTTCGGCATCTGATGAATTGCTTATTAAGCAAGGAGTACCCTTAGTTTACAATGTTGATTGGATGGAAAAGTCACCTCTTGCTCGTGCCGAATGGATTAAATTTGTTGGCTTATTGACTGATGAAAACGAAAGAGCCGATTCCATTTTTTCTGTGATTGAACAAAACTATATTAAGCTAAAAACAATGGCTGATTCACTGAGCTATAAACCGGATGTATTGGTTGGTGCTCTTTATAAAGATGTTTGGTATATGCCGGGTGGAGAAAGTTATAAAGCGGTTTTATTAGCCGATGCTGGTACAGACTACCATTGGGCAAACGATTCTACACAAGGCAGTTTGGCTTTGAGTTTTGAAACTGTTTTGGATCAACAAATGAATGCTGCTGTATGGATTGATGTGCCTTTTAAGACGAAACATGATTTATTGAGTTCTGATGAACGTTATGCTTATTTCGATGCTTTTAAAATCGGCTCGATGTATCATAATTTGAAAAGGCAAAATGCAAGCGGTGGAAACGATTATTGGGAAATGGGGCTTTGTCGGCCCGATGAACTATTATTGGATTTTATTCGGATTTTTCATCCTGAATATGCGCCTGAAGGGGAGCTAAAATACTATGAAAGAGTTGCTCCCAATTAATATTAAACTATTTAAATGCAAGCAAGAAAACATATATTTATATTCCTTGGTATCGCTGTAATATTATTATTTCTGGCCGATATTGCATTGGGAAGTGTCAATATTTCACTTTCTCAATTATGGGCAATTCTAAAATCGGGTAGAGATGGAAGTGCTTTGGCATATATTATTTGGGATATTCGTTTGCCCAAAGCTATTGCGGCCATAATGGTGGGCAGCGGCTTGAGTATCGCAGGTTTACTTTTGCAAAGTTTATTTCGAAATCCTCTTGCAGGTCCTTCAGTTCTAGGAATAAGCAGTGGTGCAAGTTTGGGTGTTGCTACCTATGTTATGGCTGGAGGAATGGGCGTAATTAGTTATGGCTTATTGTCGGCAGGAGGATTGGCACTTTTCTCAATTCTTGGATCATTCTTGGTACTTTTGGTTGTGATGACCATTTCAATGAAGGTAAATGACACAGTCTCTCTTCTTATTGTAGGTATGATGTTTGGCAGTATTACTTCCGCTTTAGTGGGGGTATTACAGTATTTCAGCTCGGCAGAGTTGGTTCAGCATTTTATAATTTGGACTTTTGGCAGTTTGGCTTCTATGTCGTGGAGCGAATTGGGCTTAGTAAGTGCTGTGGTATTGATTTCAAGCCTATTTACCCTTTCTCTTATGAAACCTCTTAATGCCCTTTTACTAAGTGATGAATATGCCGAGAGCATGGGGGTTTCTGTTAAAAAAACGCGAAATATTATCATTATTATTAGCAGTTTGATAGCAGGAATTATCACCGCTTTTGCCGGACCAATAGTTTTTGTTGGAGTGGCTGTTCCTCATCTCACAAGAAATCTCTTTCGTAGTGTCGATCATCGAATTCTCGTTCCGGCTGTGATGCTTAATGGAGCCATTCTAATGCTTATATGTGATATTATATCCCAACTACCAGGCTCTACAACGGTTTTACCCATTAATTCTGTAACTTCTTTATTTGGTGCCCCTGTGGTGATTTGGATTATTCTTCAAAATCGTAAACGAACTTAATGTAATGATTGATATAGTATTAGAAACAAAGGCTTTGAGTATCGGTTATCGAAGTTCGAAAGGCGATAAAGTTTTGGGTAAATCGCTGAACTTAAAACTTCGAAAAGGAAGTTTTGTTGGCTTATTGGGGCCCAATGGAAGTGGAAAATCAACTCTGATTCGTAGTATATCAGGCTTGCTTGATTCCTTGGCTGGTGAGGTGTTTATTAATAATATTTCGTTAAAGAAGCTTAGCAGGACGCAAAAAGCTCGAATGATAAGTGTTGTTCTTACAGATAAAGTTTCGAGTATGGGTTTATCTGTATTCGATATGGTAAGTTACGGTCGTTTTCCCCATACCAATTGGTTGGGAAAACTAACAGAAAATGATATTGCCATTGTGGAAGAATCACTAAAATTGGTTGATATGGAGGGTTTTGCTAATCGGATGCTTCATACATTAAGTGATGGGGAACGCCAACGCGTGATGATTGCAAAAGCCTTGGCGCAAAAAAGTGATATCGTTATTTTGGATGAGCCTACAGCCCACCTTGATTTAATAAATCGTGTTGAAATAATGAAACTATTGCAGAAATTGGCTCATGAGCAGCATCAAGCAATCTTGATATCGACTCACGAATTAGATTTGGCAATGCAATCCACTGATGAACTATGGTTGATGACTAAAAATAAAAGCATTACCGTTGGAGCTCCTGAAGACTTAATATTGAATCATGCAATGCAGGATGTTTTTGCTCAATCGGCGGTTGATTTTGACCATATTACCGGGATGTTCAAAATGAAGCATGCGATAAATGAACAAATGCACTTTGAATGCAATCAAGCTCAAATTGCTTTATGGACAAGGAAAGCACTAGAGAAAATCGGTGTTGCTTTAGTAGAAGATATTCAAAATAAGAATAAGATTATTTATAAATCGGATGTATGGCATGTTGAAATAGGAGCGAAGCATGGGCAGTTCTCCAATTTGGCAGCTTTGGTAAACTTTGTAAAAGTGGAATTAGAAAAGAAAAGCCTTAGCAAATAATTTGCAAAGGCCTTTCAAAAGGTTTTATTTTATAATCAATTATACCAAATCATAGCATTTCTTGATTTTAGCAAAAGTAGCTTCCATATCATTATCTAAACCTACTGAATAACGTACCAACCCTGGTGAAAGTCCCATTTTCTTTTGATCTTCTTCAGGTATTTCAGAGCTGGTACTTTTTCCTGAATTACTAAATAATGTACGGAAATATCCCAAACTAACTGCAAGATATCCAACACCTTCTTTTTGCATTAAAGCCATGAATTTTGAGGCTCTTTCAGGAGTTTTAAGGTCAAT
>QNXT01000237.1 GCA_003973505.1 Bacteroidota bacterium | reverse complement strand
ATCGCACTAACAAAGAAAAAATCATTGATAAATAAACTGTTATAATCAATATTGCCGTAGAATATGGCTATTATATTATATAAGGCTAAGGATGTTAAACCAGCAATCGTTCCCAATAGAAATCGCAGCTTGATAAATACAAATCCCGCAAAAAAGATTAATAATAGACCATTACTATAAATAAAATCCTGAGGTAGGATGACCATCATTATAATGATGCCTAATGCGGCCAATAGGTATGTGAAGAATATTAATGATTGCCAAATTTTTTCAAAAATACGCGTGAAAGACAATAGGAATACAGAAAGCAAAAGAGGATCGACCACAAAGAATCGAATACCCCAAAATAAATTAAGATATTCGGATGTGGTAATATAATCGAGATAGCCAAATACACTGTAAAGTAGAAAAATTAGAAGGAATGAAGTGCGAGTTGCTTTATATGAATTTTGGAAATAATACTTTACGAATTCTTTTTCTTTTAGTTTGTCTGAAAATCGTAAAGTAATACGATTAATATCCATGTTTTTTATATGAGCATAACTATCTTCTAACATTATTTGACTAATTTCAAAATATAAGCATTTATAAAAACATGATTAGAACAGAATATATGAAAAGCTTTGAACCTTTAGTTTGTCAATCGTTCGTAATCATTGAAAAACAAATATAAGATAATAGTAAGTTAAAATAACTATAGACTTGTTGTTTTTTTTATGCTGTTTAGTTGATTCTATAAATATAACACAATCATTATATTAGGGGTGTTCAATAATGAGAATTGTTGAATTATGTTAAAATATTTTTATGAAATTTTTAACAATGCTATCCTTATTTTCAAATAAAAGTATTTTAATGAACCGTTAAAGTATATTATTAATGGAAATTAGTCGTCAACCAATTTTACATCGAGGGCATCGCGAAGACCGTTTCCTACTACCATAAATGCAAGTACCATTAGCATAATTGCAAGTCCGGGAAGTAGTGCTAAATAGGCATAATCGAGAATGATATAGCCGTAATGCTCTTTAATCATTATTCCCCAAGAGGGAACAGGAGGTTGAACGCCAATACCCAAGAAACTTAATCCAGCTTCAATAAGAATGGCGGCGGCAAAATTGGCTGCGGATATTACAATCAAAGGGCTTACGACATTGGGGAGAATATGATGAAAAATTATTCTTGTGTGCGAATAGCCCAAAGCCGTTCCTGCTTCTACAAATTCTTTTTGGCGAATACTCAATACCTGCCCACGAACTACACGGGCAACTTCCACCCACATGGTTAAACCTACGGCAATAAATACCTGCCAATAGCCTTTGCCCAAAGCCATAGTGATGGCGATGACTAATAATAGGGTAGGGATTGACCATACCACATTGATAAACCAAACAATCAAATTATCAACCCAGCCTCCAAAATATCCTGCTATTGCGCCTAAGGTAATTCCGATTACCAACGAGATTAATACAGCAATAAATCCTACGCTTAAGCTCACCCTTGTCCCGATGATTAATTGGCTAAGTAAATCACGACCAAAAGGGTCGGTGCCGAGTAGAAAGTGTTTCTTGGTGATATAAGAATGTTCAATCCGTTTTTGAAGGTCGGTTTTAGAAAGGCTTTCTTTCTTGCCATTTATATCGCTATAAAAAACTGAATCGTTCGTTTCAGTTATTTGCGTAGCGGAGTCTTGTCTTAATGCATAAACAACATCTATGAGCGAATACTTTTTATGGGCTCCATTATTTGGTGTCATTCCTGTATATAATTCAACTTCAATCTTATCACCATCAAATTTGTAGTTGACAATGGGAATGCTCTCATATTCTTTGGGAGCACCATAAAGCATTTTATGAAATATTGAAACAGGGTTTTCGGGTTTATTTAATTTTCGATTAAGAACTAAAACGCTAAAACCGGGTTTCTTGGTGGCTAATTCCAAGGATTGATTATTGGCATAAGGAGTAGAGTCGGGTGTTATCAAATAACCAAGAATAGCTACCGCACTTGTGAGTACAATAAAAAACAATGCGCCCATTGCCAGCTTATTCCGCTTAAATCGGCGCATTGCAAGACTCGAAAGTGAGCCCGATGATTTATATTTTTTCTTTTTGAAAATATTCACTCTTATTTATGTTTGTGCCTTATAAGTAGGAGTCATTAAAATCCTTTATTACCATCGAGTAATGAACCCAATAGTCCACCACCAATTCCGGCAGCACCTTTGGATTCGCCTCTATTTCCTCCTGCCGAAGAAACAATGCGGTCGGCTAATCTCGAGAATGGAAGACTTTGAAGATACACTTTTCCAGGTCCGGTTAAAGTGGTTAAAAATAAACCTTCGCCACCGAAGAGTGCATTTTTGAATCCTCCAACAAATTTGATATCGTAATCTACAGTGGGAGCAATGGCTACCATTGAACCTGTATCAACTCTCAGTCTTTCGCCTGGGGCTAATATTTTTTCAATAATCGTTCCGCCGGCATGTACAAAAGCCAAACCGTCGCCCGTTAAACGCTGAAGAATAAAACCTTCACCGCCGAATAAACCGGCTCCAAGTCGTTTCGTAAAGGCAATGTCGATATCAATTCCTTGTGCTGCACATAGAAAGCCATCTTTTTGCACGATAAATTCTCCACCCAATGCTCCCAAGTCCAATGGGATGATTTTTCCAGGATAAGGAGCTCCAAAAGCTACATGAGCTTTCCCACGACCTGTATGAACGAAGGAGGTGATAAAGAACCCATCGCCTGTAAGCATACGCTTAAAGCCTTTGAAGAGTCCGCCACCCGTTCCGGTGTTCATTTCAATTCCATCTTCCATATACATCATTGCGCCCACTTCGGCACGAACACCTTCTTGTGGATCCAATTCAATTTCGACGAGTTGCATATCGTCTCCAATAATCCGGTAATCAATTACATCTGCCATTTTGTTTTATTTTAAGTTTTCAACTAATTTTTCAGCTGATTCTTTGAGCATTTCATAAACCTTTGCAAAGCCTTCATCACCTCCATAATAAGGGTCGGGAACGGAAATAAATTTTCCCGGATGGGCAATATTCATGAACATGTCCACCTTTTTACGTTCTTCATCGTCTTTACAAAGTGCTAGAATATCTGCGTAGTTTTGCCTATCCATGGCGTAAATCATATCGTATTCCTCCAAATGATAAGGACTTAATTTCATAGCACGCTCGTCACTTATATCGATGCCGTGTTTTGCCAGTTCGGCTTGCCCACGTTCATCGGCTCTTTCGCCCACATGATAGGCTGCCGTGCCTGCCGAATCCACTTGAATATCGATACCATGCTTGGCAAATTCATCACGCACAATGCCTTCCGCCATTGGCGACCGACATATATTTCCCAAACACACCATTAAAATTTTTTTCATTTATTATAACTTATAATTTATTCTCTCAATCTCTCTTTCTCCTAGTCTCTCGCTCTCCCTGTCTCTCGCTCTCCCTGTCTCCCCTTCACTCAGTCTCCCAGTCTCTCAGTCTCTCAGTCTCTCAGTCTCTCAGTCTCTCACAAATTCTTCAACAAATATAAAGATTCTTGCAACTATTTTTAAGTAACTTTGTCTGACTATTAAACCTGTCTTGTTAATAAACCTTCTCACAATGAAAAAAATACTCTTTTTTGCTCTGATGATTTTTTCTTTACTTCAAATATCAGCTCAAAAACCCATTATCTATGATTCGTTATTTTATATTGATGCTACGGGACAGAGAATTGAAACCCCAATTACATTTGACTTAAATGATTCTTCTGATCGCGCCTATTTCCTGATAGATACAATGCAAAGCAATAATATTTGGCAATATGCCAAGGTGAATAAGCCGGGTTTTGCTCAGCTAAATACATTTGCACTAACTACGGATTCTATTGCTAATTATCCAATTAATGACACTTCGTCTTTTATATTTAAAATACAATTTGTCTCTTATCCATCACAAATGTATAGTGATTTAAATTCCTTAGGCATAACGCTCCATCATAAATTTGAAACTGATTCGGTTCATGACGGATTACAATTGGAGTTTTATAATGCATATACCGACAAATGGGAACTCGCTAATAATATGTCGAGCTCCGTATTTTGGTTAATAAAAAATAATGATAGTACCTATAATTGGGATGATGATTTATTATCGGGAACGGCTTTGCAATTTCATAATTCACGTTTGGCATTCGGAGAGCCAGGGGTAAAAAATAGTATTGATAGTCTTTTATTACGTTTTACTTTTTATAGCGACAGTATTGATAATCATAAAGCAGGGTGGCTTATTGATAAAATCATAATTGAGGCTAATACTTTTATGTTTGGTGGTGTGCATGAATGTAAACTGGCTCAAAACGGTTATCTTTCGTATGTGGATGGAAAACAGCTAATAATAAATTCTCTTTTGCA
>QNXT01000271.1 GCA_003973505.1 Bacteroidota bacterium | reverse complement strand
TTAGAACGAGGAATTTCCAAGACCTTAAGGAGTCAAGTATTCGAGATCAAGTTTTTGATTTAATTGAGTTTGTATATATTCCAACGCTACATCGTTTGGGCTTTTATCAGTTAAAATCGGAATTGGAAGACCGTGTGATGGAATATCGTCATCCTGATGTTTACAAAAGCATACAGAAAAAACTAGATGAAGGTGCTGAGGCACGAAAAAAGCTTATAGCTGAATTTACCAAGCCCATTAAAAAAGAGCTCGATGAGCATGGAATGAAGTACGTTATCAAGAGTCGTACAAAATCGAAGAATTCCATTTGGACTAAAATGCAGAAGCAAGATATTCCTTTTGAAAAGGTGTTCGATTTATGGGCAGTGCGTATTATCATTGATAGCGAACCCAAAAATGAGAAGGCCGATTGTTGGCATGTTTATTCGGTTTTAACCAATATTTATACCCCCAATTTGAATCGATTACGCGACTGGATTACGGTGCCCAAAGAAACGGGATATGAATCTTTACATGCTACCGTGCAAACTCCGGATAAACAATGGGTGGAGGTGCAAATTCGCACAAATCGAATGGACGATGAGGCTGAAAATGGAATGGCTGCACACTGGCGTTATAAAGGGGGAAAAGCAGGGCAGGGAATTGATTTCTGGTTGCAAAATATTCGTGAATCATTGGAGAATACTGAGAAGTCACGTATGTCTTTCTCGCTCTCTTCAAAGAAATTTAGCAATGAAGTTTATGTGTTTACGCCTACGGGACAAGTGAAAAAACTGCGATTGGGTTCCACGGTACTCGATTTTGCCTATGCCATTCATACCGATGTGGGCAATCAGTTTTCCAGTGCAACGGTTAATGGTAAAATTGTGCAAATCGATCATGTGTTGAAAAATGGCGATCAGGTAAATATCATCACTTCTAAGCATAATCGACCATCGGCCGATTGGCTTAAGATTGTGGTGGACCCAAGAACGAAAAGCCGAATAAAAAAGGCTTTGGATGAGGCGCGTCAAATTGAAATAGCCAAGGGAAAAGAACTGATTGAACGTCGTTTTAAGAATTGGAAAGAGGATTTTAATCAAGAGGTAATCGATGCTCTTGTTCAACACTATAAACTGAAAAAAATAACGGATTTATACTATCTTATATCGCTGGAAAAGATTGATATATTGGATATTAAAAAATGGCTTTCGGAAAAAGACGCTCCCCAGGAGGTTGTTGACGATGAGGCTATTATAAAGCAATTTGAAGAGCATGAGGTTGAGGAATCATCTGCCGACGATATCTTGATAATTGACAAATTGGATAATATCAATTATAATTTGGCAAAATGCTGCAATCCCATACCTGGCGATGAGATTTTTGGGTTTGTAACGGTATCGAAGGGAATCAGCATTCATCGAACTAATTGTCCTAATGCAGCACAAATGCGAGAGCGTTTTCCGTATCGTGTGATTGAATCGAAATGGAAATCCCAATCACAACCCAATAATTTACGGGTGAGTATTTTTGTGGAAGGGGAAGACCAAATGGGTTTAATTACGAAGATTACTCAAGTTATTTCCAATGAATTAAAAATTACGATTGCAAATATGAACTTCGATTCCAAAGATCGAAAATTCAAGGCTACTCTTAGTTTAAAAGTTTTAGACCTTCCCACATTGGAGGTATTAATGGGGAAATTGCGAGAACTAAAAGGAGTAAACGCTGTTTATCGCTAGCGAAAATTTGGCAGTTCAATAATAAGTACGTATATTTGTACTTAATTAAGAACCTAATAATTTTTATCCTTATGATTGCAGCCAATTTCTCAGAATTTAGAAGTAGTTTAAAACGTTTTCTTGATAGTGTGGAAGACGACAATGAAACACTAATTGTAAAACGCAAGACAGGTAAAGGAGCGGTAGTAATATCACTTGAAGAATATAATTCTATTATGGAAACATTGCATCTGTTAAGCTCCAAAAAGAATGCTGACCGATTATATGAGTCAATGAATCAAGTAAAAAACGGAAAAACAAAGGAATTAAATTTGGAGGATTGATATGTTAATTACGTTCTCAGAAAATGCATGGGAGGATTATTTATATTGGCAATCCATTGATCGTAAAATACTTAAAAAGATAAATTCATTATTTAAAGACATTCAAAGGAATCCATTTGAGGGAATAGGAAAACCTGAAAGTTTGAAATATGATTTAGCAGGCTACTGGTCTCGCAGAATAAGTCAAGAACATCGCTTAGTTTATAAAATTGATAATCAGAATATCGTTGTGATTGCTTGCAGGTATCATTATGATTAATACCAATTTAAATCGAAATGTCCTATAAATTCTCCTTATAATATTTCACCAGCAATAAAAATTCATGAATCTCATGTTGCTTTGCTTTTAACTTCATTCGATGAGGAAAAAACTCCCATGCTCCTTGTGGCATTAATAATATGCCAATGATAATAAGGCTCACGGTAAGAATATGCACAGCTCCATGATTCCAAGACATTGTCCAGGATACAAGCCCTATGGCCATCAGTATCAACCCTATGAAAAACCATTTTATCATTTGCTTTCGCAGGCTGATTAGTGTGCGTTCGGCATCTTTTAAGTCTTCTTTTAACTGCTCTATATAGTTGTCGATATCTTCACGAAAAACAAAATCAGCACAGCTATCCTCAATTTTACTTCGCTCATTAGTTAAGCCACATAGCGTTCCCACATCGTCAACATACTTTCGCTTTTGACAAAGGATGCAATGCTTTACCGATCGAATATCTTTGATTTCCATAATTCTTAATATCTCCTACAAAGGTAAGTCTTTTTGAATACAAGAATTAGCCGTTTTTTTAACTAAATTTGCGCTTTACAAATCAGAATTATATGAGCGGAATCAAGAAGTACCTTTCCATGGTAAAATTTAGTCATAGTATTTTTGCTATGCCTTTTGCAATTCTCGGTTTTTTCTTAGGAATAAAGCTCAATCCTGAAATTTCATTTGACTATACTATTCTAATATACATTGTTTTAGCAATGGTATTTGCACGCAATGCAGCCATGGGATTTAATCGATATTTGGATCGTAATATTGATAAAATCAATCCGCGAACAGCCCAACGAGAAGTCGCTTCCGGTGTGATTAGTTCCAAAAATGCTTTGGCTTTTGTGATTATCAATTCACTGCTTTTTATTGTGGTAAGTGGTTTGATTAATATGCTTACTCTTTTTCTTAGCCCCGTTGCGCTGCTAGTCGTTTTGGGTTATAGCTATACCAAACGATTTACACCTCTTTGTCATTTAGTTTTAGGAACTGGTTTGGCCTTGGCTCCCATTGGAGCTTATATTTCGGTAACAGGCGCATTCAATAATATTATTCCCATATTGTTTTCGTTTGTTGTTTTGTTTTGGACTGCAGGATTCGATATTATTTATGCTTTACAAGATGAAAGCTTTGATAAGTCTCATAATTTGCATTCAATACCTTCATTATTAGGAAAAAAGAAAGCCTTAATTGTATCAAGATTACTGCATTTGACATCGGCAATATTGGTTTTAATAAACGGCTATTTATTGGGAAGCCAGTTTTGGTATTGGGTGGCCTCCGGAATTTTTATTGGTTTATTATATAGTCAGCACAAGCTTGTTAAACCCAATGATTTAACCAAAGTGAATATGGCGTTTTTTACCATGAATGGGGTAGCAAGCATTATATTTGCCAGTTTGGTATTATTATCCTTATATCTGAAGTAAGATGATTAATGTATATAAATTTGGCGGTGCATCGGTAAATTCAGCTAAGGCAGTACAGAATGTTGCACAAATATTGGAGTCTCAGGCTAAGCGGAAAACCTTTATCGTGCTTTCAGCGATGGGTAAAACCACAAATGCCTTAGAGCTTTTAGCCGATTCTTACTTTAATCAAATGAATTCCACTTTTTCATTATTTAATGATGTAAAAACCTTTCATTATAATATTGCAAGAGAGCTGTTTGTAAATGAAGACTGTCCAATTTTCGAAGATTTGAATCAAATATTTGAAGACTTGGCCTCCATGTTGGCAGAAGAGCCCAATGAGAGTTTTAATTTGGAATACGACCGCATTGTGTCCTATGGAGAACTATTGTCAACCAAGATATTGTACCATTATTTAAAGGCCAATGATTTCTCTATTTCGTGGGTTGATGCTCGTGATTTGATTGAAACCAATAATCAATATCGTAATGCCAGTGTACATTGGGAAAAGAGCTCCAAACAAATTCGTCAGCAATCGGCTCACCTGTTTGCTTCTTCCCAGTTTATCATTAGTCAGGGATTTATAGCTCGGTCAAAAGAGGGAAATACAAGCACCTTGGGCCGGGAGGGCTCTGATTTTTCAGCCGCTATTTTTGCGTATGCTTTGGATGCAGAAAGTATCACCATTTGGAAGGATGT
>QNXT01000033.1 GCA_003973505.1 Bacteroidota bacterium | reverse complement strand
TATTTGAATCGAAATTAAAATAGTCCGATTAATAGGGGGCTAGACCAGGATAGCCTACATTATTGATGATGCTGAGCTGTCCTTTATCATAAAACGCTTTCAAAGACTTAAGATTGGGATTAAATCCCAATTCATCTGTTGCTTTAAGCACTTCCGACTTATGGATGGCAATATTTGGACGGGATTGATAGTAAATATCATTATTGAATGGCACAATAGTATTTAAGCCATCATTACCACCAGCCAACTGAATAACAACCAAACGACGAGGGTATTTATATTTTTTCTGATGGTCAAATGCCCATGCAAAGGAAGGTAGCATTGTACTCCCTGCTGCCAAGGCCATATATCTTAAAAATTTACGTCTTTCCATAACCTAAGCTTAACAAAGTTGATATTCAGGAATTGACATTAATTGCACACAATAAGCTCTATGATTGGAAACCGAAAGTTTTGATAAAAAGCTTTTGGTTTCAGGACTTATCTCACAATTAATTAATTGATCTTGCATACCTTCCAAATCCAAACTGGCAAATTCATTATCAAATTGATTCCAATTCACAAGGGTTTTAATTTTCTGTTTGCCTTTTTTGTTTTCCATATAATAATCATCAAAAGAGTCGTCAAATTCGCCTTTGGCAATAAGTTCAATCTCGTTATGATAGAGTAGGATAGAGGCTAATTTAAGACGAAACATCATGGTGTTTGAATCAATCCAATTTTTTCCACCTTTCCAGCCTGCCACATTTGGAGGATCGAGTAAGGTCTGTCCCATCATTTTTTGAATAAAAATTCGTTGCTTTGGTTTTTCAAATTTTACATCAACGCTACGTTGAATTCCTACCAAAAGCTCAATGGGCGATTTAATTTTCACTCCTATATTTTCAGGACTATAAAACCAATCGGAAATAAAAATATGATGCATCAACTTTTTAATATCATAATGCCTATAAAAAAATTCCGTAAGCTCGTCAATGTGCTTTTCGTCAATTTTATCATTCACAAAATAGCGATATACTTTCTTACAAATAAAACGAGCACAGGCTTTTTGTTCCAAAATAATGTCGATAATATCATCTCCGTCAAAATTGCCCGACTTTCCCATAAAAGTCTTTATTCCCTCATCGTGTTTCTTTTTAATTAGCCGAAAGCTGCCATCCTTGCGAAAGGAATAACCCGTGAAGGCTCGCGCTGAGTTATGTATATCTTCTTCGGTATAATTGCCTTCGCCCAAAGTGAATAGCTCCATTAATTCGCGGGCAAAATTCTCATTCGGGCTGTCCTTAACATTTTGCTTATTGTTCAGGTATTTAATCATGGAAGGCTCTTTGGAAATAGCCTTTACAAAAGTGCGTAAATTGCCTAATGCATGTTCCCTTAGAGTATTATTATATTGTTGAAAATGCCAAACAGTTTTGTCTTTACAAACAAATACATTGGACCAAAAAAGCGTCATTTTCTCACCTAATACCGAATCGGTGTCGATAAGCCGGTCAATCCATGCGTTATTTAATTCTTTAATTTTTTGCCGACTCTTTTTTCGAAAGGCTTGCTTTTCAGCAGGAGTAGGTTTGGGATGTTCCGATTTTGGGGAATTCAGGAATTCTTCAAATTCAGATAAATCAATCTTTAAAGGCTCCAATTTCCTCGAATTAGCAAACAGCTGCTCCACAACCTCAGCTTTTGAATGTGAAGCAAGATTGTCAAGCTTAGATTTGGAGATTCCGAAGCCTGCACGCAAATACAAATGTTGAATGGAATGCCGTTTCATATATCTATTTTTTACTAGCAATCAGTAAGTAATACCGATTGAACAATCAAATGCCGTATGTTATTATTGCATTCAACATACGACTTTATTGTAATCTTAGTATAACAAATGTAATAAAATTTCAGCTAAATAAAAAATGCAAGAGCAAATGCCCTTGCATTTTAAGAAAAGAAACGACTGTAATCTCTAGAATAATAAAAGCTTATATTTTTACTATTCTTTTGATAATTACACCTTTATTTGTGTCAATTCTAACAAAATAAACACCATTTACTAAACTACCTATTGAAAAGCTATTTTGATTTGCATCGAAACTTCGTACTAAAGCTCCTGAAACATTAAACAGCATAATATCTTTTATTTCAATATTTTTATAGTTTATTCTAAAAATATCATTAGTTGGATTTGGACTAATACTAACTAAGTTGTCAATTCTTTGGCTGCTATTTATACTTGTTGTTTTGTATAAATCAGCTTCCCATACACCGCGTCCGAATGTGGCTGCTCGTAGTTTGTTATTCACTATTTGCATATCTGTAACTTTCACATAAGGTAGTTGATCAGAGTAATTTACCCATGAGCTTAAGTAGTCATTAATATAATAAACTCCAAAATCAGTAGCTATGTATAGACCATTTAAGGAGCCGCCTTCAGTGAGTATCATGTTTGCAGAGATATTTAATGTGGTGGGTAATAATGTAAATGTTTGACCGCCATCGGTGGAATGATAAACCTTACTATTCGAACTGCTTTTTAATACATACACATCCAAAGGATTTGTTCTTGAAACTGTAATGTCAGTTACAAATCCACTGCCAAGGCCTGTTGATGTTTTCCAAGTTAGCCCTGCATTATGGGTGTATTTTACGTCATTTGCTTTATCAATATAGATATAGTTTGAGTCAGAAGGAGCGACTTCTATATCTTCACTATTTAGTACCCCATTAAAAAATGATAGATTTCGCCAATGTTGTCCATTGTCGGAACTTGTGTAAACATCAGCTAAACCAAGATAGATGTTTGTTGTATTATTGCTTCCATAAATTGACATGGGGCTAACAAAACCTGGATATTCGAAATGATCATCCGGATTGAATACTAAACCGCCATCATCTCCTCCCGTTGAAGAATTATATACGACACCAAATTGAATGGAATAGAAGACGTTATTAGAATCAATAGGGCTAATTTTAACATCAATACCATCGGCACCCATTACATGTGTCCATTGTCCATTCGATTTAATATTGATTCCATTATCCTGGCATGCGATAGCCATTTTTTTACCATCGGCACTGTTGCTAAAGTTATATATCTGCGAAATATTGAGGCCGGAACTTAAATTTACCCAACCTGCGTTATTCGTTTTTTTTGCAACACCACCATCAGAACCACAATAAAGAGTACCACCATAAAAATCGAGACTATGGATATCAGCATGAGTGTATTCTCCGGTTGTATTATATACCCATTTCGAAGAAATGTTCCAGCTAACACCTCCATCGGTTGAATGCCAAACGTTTATACCTCCCATATATACATCGTTTGAATCTGTTTTTGATACAGCAATTGTTAGGTCGTAATACGCCTGTTGATGCTGATCCGAACCGTCTGAAGCATAACCAAGAAGGTTTTTTGAGTTGAATTTGAATCTTTCCTTAAATGTAGTACCTCCATCCGTTGAAACCAATATTTTAGAATTGGAAATGGTTTGACTAGCATATAATATGTACACTTTTGCTGTATCGTCAGGATATATATCCATTGCCAAGCGTATTGTGTTTCCTGATGGAATTCCACTTGTTATCATCTGAAAACTGTTTCCTCCATCTTGCGATCTGTAAAAGCGCGTTTTGCTTATGGCAAATACGGTATTAGAGTCCAGTGGGTTAACTTTTATTTCCATATAATTCGAACCGCTCAACACTTTTGTCCAATTGGTACCTGCATTTGTAGATTTGTAAATACCTGAATTAGTGGCTGCATATATTACATTGGTTCTTTGAGGGTCGATTTCCAATGCGTTTACTATAAGTGCCTTGCTTGCATAATTATTGAATAATCCACTTGGGGTCCACGTAGAACCTTGGTCCGTTGATTTATATACCCCCACACCATAGGTATGCAATCCGTCGCGGTCGCCAGTGCCTAAATACAGAACGGATGTGTTATTAGGGTCGATGGCTATATCGGAAGTGCCAAGAACCGCAAGTTGATCGGTACTGGTATTCCAAGTGGCACCGCCATCATTGGTTTTCCATAAACCTCCAGAGGCAGCACAGGCATATATGATTTGAGAATTATTAGGATCCACACTTACAGCATTAATACGTCCATTACCAGGATTATACCCTGAATTTCCACATACCCATGAGGTTAATCCTATAGGAGCCCAATTTGCCAGGCTTTTTGAATTGTCAATTTTACTGTTTGCTTCTAAAAAGCTTTTTATCTTAATGTTGTCAGGAGTTATATTTCCTTTTGAATCAACACTATTATGCTCTCTCCAAATATATCTTTCGATGTGTTTGGATAGTTTTGTGTTCTTTTGATTTCGTAATTCGTAAATATTTACATTATTTGAATGCTGAATATTTTGGAATAACTCTTGGCTGAATATTCGTGTTTTTTGAGCAAATAATGAAGTGCTTAATGCGATAAAGAGT
>QNXT01000171.1 GCA_003973505.1 Bacteroidota bacterium | reverse complement strand
CCTGCGAAGTGTTTCATAAACTGAATACGTTCGAAGGTTGAAGTTTCTTTATTTTTATCATACGACATGAGTGCACGGAAGCTGTTCAAATCATTATACTTATGCTCCCTCATCCATGCTTCCATCTCTGATAGCATTGTTTTGATGTGTTCTGGTCCATTTTTATAAATGGTAGAGGCAATTTCTACAACTTTTGCCCCGGCAAGAATTTGCTTTATTACATCTCGACCACTATGTACGCCTGTTGTTGCTGATAAGTCAATGTCAACAAAACTACTGCATATAGCAATCCATCGTAGCGAAGTTGAAATCTCTTGTGGCGTACTATAAATGTTAGTATGTATAATTTTTAAGTTGTCAATGTCAATATCAGGGCGGTAGTATCGATTGAAAAGTACAATGCCATCCACATATTTACTCCACGCAATGCGTTTTATCACATTTGCTAAGCCTGCAGAATAGGGGCTCATTTTAACAGCTAAAGGTAAAGAGGTTACTTTATGTACTTTTTCTAAAATGTCAAAATACATTTCTTCATTTTGTACACCACGCATTTCATGGTTCGAAGGTAGTAGAGAGATGTTAATCTCCAAAGCATCGGCTCCGGCTTCCTCAATCTGATGAGCAAATTTTACCCACTCGGTATCTGATATACAATTGATACTTGCAATAATTGGGATATTGGTTTGCGCCTTGGCTTTTTTGATTAAACTCAAGTAATCGCCTAATTTATGATTGCGAGTATAATTATGAATATAATCGTGTACATCATAACCAAAACTATGATCCAATTCCACGTGTTTTGCCGATTCAGCCAATATTTGCTCTTCGAATAGCGATTTTAGAACGACAGCTCCAGCACCTTGCTTTTCAAGCTCGACAATTTTTTCAATACTGTCAGTAAGTCCTGAACTTCCAATAATAATTGGATTTTTGAGTTGTAGTCCTAAATAAGTAACCGATAAGTCTGCCATGACATTTTTATTTTGATTAATTAAGCTGATGGAGAATTTGTTCTTTGTTTTGCCTCTCGGTCTAACATAAACAAACCAGCTCCTTTTCCTTCGATTAATCGAAGTTGATCTAATAAATCAGATGTGGTTGCCTCTTCCTCTACTTGCTCACTCACATACCATTGCAATAGGTTTACGGTGGCATGGTCGCGCTCTTCCATTGCAACATTTACGAGGTCGTTAATCATTTTAGTAATCATCTGCTCATGCTTTAGCACTGCCTCGAAAACGTCAATTATCCCATTCCACTCTTGTTTGGGTTCATTTATTTGTTTAAGCTCCACTTTTCCACCTCGATCCAATATATATTGGAAAAATTTCATAGCGTGAGCTTGCTCTTCTTCAAATTGCAATTGCATCCAATGTGAAAAACCAGCAAGATTATTGTCAGCACAATAGGCCGACATGGATAAATATAGGTATGCTGAATATAGTTCAGCGTTTAATTGCTTATTTAACTCTTCTTCTACTCTTTTATTAATCATATTGTTATAATCTTTTGATTCGAAAATGAATGAATGGTAAATGTATGAAAAAAAAGGAATAAAAATGCAAAAAAAAACTCCTTTCTAAGCAGATTAGAAAGGAGTAATTATGCTTGTATTTGTGATGATTATTTTACCTCAACCACAACTTCGTCGCTTTGCCATAATCCGTGCTTAGTACAGAAAGCATGAGCCATAAGTTTCATGTTCTTTTTAGGAACAATGTAGAAGTCAACCTCAAGGTTTGCTGGCTCATTTCCCATAGCACCTTCGATAAAATTAGCTTGTGCTAGCATTTTCTCGCCATTCCATAATTGAACATAAGCGATGTAATGATCTGCATCATCTGGGTGCTTATACTCATCACCAACTTGTACTTTTACTTTGAATTTCTCACCAGCAGTTGCAGTTGCTTCGCAATGTACAAATGCAGAGTGACGATCGATATAATCTTTTTTTGCTTCTCTGTCAATTTCAGAGATGTCTTGATATCTGTTAATTTTCATATGATTATAATTTTTAAATGTGATATGGAACGCCCATTCCAACAATTCACTATTGCATTTAATTTCTTCATGGGCGTTTCATAATATTGTGTTTTGATATTGTTATTACTAAATTAATTTGCCTCTTGTTGAGCCGATTAATTAATCGGCTTCAACAGTTAGAGGTCTTATTTTAAGTATGCGCTTGTAATTACGCTTTCTTTGCAAGGTATTCAGCTACACCTTCGTGAGTAGCAGCCATAGCTTCTTCTCCTGGTTTCCAGTTTGCAGGGCAAACCTCACCATTCTTCTCGAAATACTGTAATGCGTCAACCATACGAATTGCTTCGTCGATACTACGTCCTAATGGAAGGTCGTTGATTACATTATGACGAACAATACCGTCTTTGTCAATTAAGAATAATCCACGGTAAGCAACAGGTGCACCATTGAATGTAGCATTTCCTTCTTCATCATAGTCATACTCGCCAGCTAAAACACCATAGTTTTCAGCAATGGTTTTACTTAGGTCAGATACCAATGGATACTTAACACCTTTAATACCACCGTCTTTTAACTCAGTGTTTAACCAAGCCCAATGAGAGAATTCAGAGTCAACTGAACAACCTACAACAGCAACATTTCTTTTTTCAAACTCTTCCATTTTCTCTTGAAATGCTAAGATTTCAGTAGGACATACAAATGTGAAGTCCAATGGGTAGAAAAAGAAGATTACGTGTTTTTTACCTAAGAATTGATCCAATGAGAATCCTTCTACAATTTCACCTCCGTTTACAACGGCATTAGCAACAAATTTTGGAGCTTTTTTTCCAATTAAATTTTCCATGTTAAATTTACTTTTAGTTAGTTATATTATATTTTGTTTGTTTATACATTTTTTACAAATCCCTTTTAAGTAAAAATGAGATTCATTTACTTGAAATCCATTGAGTGAATTGATATTACGATCTTCTTCGCTAACCTCAAAATCGATGACAGCACCACATGACTGGCATTTAAAATGCCCGTGAAACGAAGTGTCGGCATCATATCGGGTTTCATGATCTTCAATATTTACTACCAAAACCAAACCCTTTTCTTGAAAAAGTTTCAGTGTGTTATAAACGGTAGTTTTTGAAAGTGTTGGGATTTCTTTAGCCAAACTTTGATATATCATATCTACTGTTGGATGTTCGGTAGTCCCAATTAAAGTGTCAAATATGCGAATACGCTGTACCGAAGGCATAATCTTATGCTCTCGTAAATGTTGTTCCGTATTTGCTATTTGTATCTTCATTTTTCAAGTTTGTAACGATTACAAAAGTATATTAATTTCAAATATGAAATATGAAATTTTTAATGTTTTTGTCTTATCTAAATAAGAACCCTTTATTTAATTAAGTATTTCAATGCTAATTTAGAATTGAGAGGGGTGTATTAGTTAATTTAGTGTAGCTATGCAAGCTTTAGAAACAAAATAAAAGATGTTGCTCGTTTATAAATTGGGGTAAATAATGGAATAAAAACACGCAAATTGATTATAAATCAAAGCATATTTGTTTATACTTTTGTTTTTTAATTATACATTGGATATTTCTAGTATGAGAAAAGTTTTACTCCATTTCATAACAGTAGTTGTCTTCATTGTTTCAATGACTATAGCCACAAATGTGCACGCACAAATTTATGGATTTAATAAAGGTTGGCAAGTTGGGATAGGTATAGGAGCAACGAAATTTTATGGCGATTTATCTGATAATACAAACAGTTTTATAAAAAACACTCCTTTTAGTAAGTTTTTCTATCAAGACCGAAAGTTTGGAGGACAATTCTTTCTTGAAAAGGCAATCAATCCTTATTTTGGAGTTCGGGGAATGCTGTTTGGGGGAGAAATAAAAAGTACTCAAGAGTCAACTAAACAGTATTTTGAAGGGAATTATTTCGATTATTCTTTATCATTGACCTTCGATTTCAGTAATATGATTTTTGGTCGAGATAATAGTCGATTTACGCGTATTTATGGTTTTGCAGGTATTGGAATGAGTGAATCTCGTTCTTTAAAATACGACATGGTTACGGGGAATATTATCGCTACCAATGGATATGATGAGCCAAAACATGAAGGTGGTGCCCGTCGTCCAATGACCGAAGTTGTTTACCCTATTGGTTTAGGTGTTTCACTTTTTGCTTCGGAAGATTTTAATTTGAATATTGAAGGTCATCTGCATATGGTGACGACTAATAAACTTGATGCGAATCCTATTGAAGGTAGAGGAATCGAGTCTGTTGGATTTCTTACGATTACTGCTGTTTACAATTTTAGTATAAGTGGTTTCGGTGGTCGTGGAGGTTATCGTTCGTTCGAGGGTCGAAGTAATGATCCTGCATTGCGTGAGTTTAATAAACGAAAGCGTGTGGTTATGAGAACCAAATATAATCGTAAGGCGTTTAAAAAACGTCGCCG
>QNXT01000185.1 GCA_003973505.1 Bacteroidota bacterium | reverse complement strand
AACAGGAAAAAGAGAAAACGAATGGTAAGAAGAATTTCAAAAAGCCTGCACAAAAGAAAAAAGCAAAAACATTTAAGAAGAAACGTTATTAGATAAAAGATAACATTTAGAAAGAGCCCTATTTTTAGGGCTTTTTTTATGCCCCAAACTGATGTCTAAAACTTCTTGAGAAAACTTTGACTTAGTTCCAATACGCTGTTTTGTTGTTGGAGGTGAGGAATATGACCACAATCTTTTAGTTTTTCTACTTGGATATATTCACTCTTTGCTAAACTTGCAGTGATATCAAGTTGCTCAAATGTTCCAAAATCATCATTTTCACCTTGAATAAGCAGCATGGGAGTTTCTATTTTTTCAATTAAATCAAGCATGGTCCATTCGCGTACATCATCACGAAGCCAAAGTTCGGTCCACATATCAATCAATTGTGCAGCACGCCCGTTCTGATAACGGTCGAGGCGCTTTATCATGGTTGGCGATTTTAATATTTGTCGTGCCATGCTAATACCTTGAATCGATTTGTCTTCCAAAATAACATGCGGAGCTTCAACAATAATTCCACGCAATTGTTCGGGCTTGCGCGAAGCATGAAGTAGGGCAGTGGTTCCTCCATCGCTATGACCAAAAAGATAGTATTCGTTAGGTAAATCTAAGGCTTCAATCAGAGCAGGAAGATATTCAATGGCTTCTTTATGTAAAAAATCAGGCTCTAATTTGCTATCCCAATAATCAGACTTGCCGTAGCCCACACGGTCGTAAACTAAAGCAGGCATTTGCACTTTGTCGGAGAGTTGTTTTGGGAAACTTTTCCATTGGGGAATACTACCCAAACCTTCGTGCAGAAATATAATTATGGGCCGGCAGCCATCCAACCATTCTTGGTTGATAATCTCGTAGTTAATATTTTTATTGAGCACTTGAATTTGCATGTGGGCAAAGATAGGGTTTCTGATTTACGATTTTTGATTTAGGATTTAAGATTTTTGATTGAATTGGGGATTGACGATTTCAACTCATTAACTCGTAACTCATTAACTCGTAACTCTCTAATCGTAACTTAAAATCAAATCGATAAAACGGCTTTTCCGTTTTCTATATCTTCTTTAAAATCTCTAATGGTTTTTTTGCTTAAAAGTTTGAACAGTCCTTCACGTAGTGCTCCATATTCTTTGTGGATTGAACAGGGGTTTTCGTCGCTACATTCGTGCAATCCCAAGCCGCAAGCTGAAAAACGCTCAAGCCCATCAATGGCTTCCACGATTTTGATTACGGGCTTATTTAAACATTCATCTTTAATGTAAAAACCTCCTCGCGGTCCTTTGGTGGAGGAAATGATTCTTTTTCGTACCAGGTTTTGCAATACTTTCCCAAGGTATGACTCGGGCAGACTTAATTCTTTGGCAATAACTTTTATTCCAAATCGCTCGTCTTTATGCGAGTGAATGGAGAGGTAAAGTACCGCTCTGAGTCCGTATGTTGCTGATCGAGAGAGAAGCATGGAAGGCTAAAGTGGAGTGAAAAGTATAAAGGTTAAAGTATAAAGTAAAAAAAAGGCTAAAGGGGAGGGATTTTTAGTTGAAATCTGCTCCTCTTTAGCCAATGTTTTAATTAAAATCCACCATCTAATTGGGCACGACCATCATCAGTGATTAGTGCAGGAGTCCATTGAGGTTCCCAAACTAAATCTACATCAACATAGTAGCCTGGATACATATTACTTACAACCGTTTGTACGTGCTGTAAAATTGTGTCGCCAACAGGACAACCACGTGCAGATAAGGTCATTACAATATGAATTTGCTTATTCTCTTCATCAAGTGAAACTTCATAGATTAAACCTAAGTCCACAATATTTACATTTACTTCAGGATCTGGAACCGTTTTAATGATTTCTAAAATTTCCTGTTCTGTCTCGTTTAATTGATCAATTTTTGCCATAGTTTTATATGTTTATAGTTTTTATTTTTTACTTCTGTTCGTAGTTTATTTCTTTATTACGGGTTTTGGTCTGGGTTTCATCTTGGGCATTACCAAAGGTTTTAGCTGTTGTTTATGTGCCAAAATTTTATAGGTATTATAACCATATAGCAAAGCCGTAAGTAACATAAATGCAGCGCTTGCTTTTATTATAACGGCTTCTTGAAACCATACACCCCCAATAAGCAATGCAAAAGCAGCAATATAAAAGAAGTAATGCGCTTGAGCAGCCTCTTCCGAATGCATATCAGCTGGAAGTGGCGTTTTGAATTTACCCACTTTATCTTGGTATAATTTCAACCAAACAATAAAAGGAAGTGTTTTATACATCTGTCCTAAAATAAGAGCCGAAAGAAAACCGTAAATTAATGAGATGCCATAAATCAGATTGATACGAGTAATATATTCAGTTGGAATAATATCTCCTAATGCCGAAATAAAACCAGCAATCAGTGTTATTGCAAATAGAATAAAAGCCAATACGGATAATTTCATTCCGATATCCAAATTGCGACGAAGACGTTTTTTATACGCATCAAAATTGTATTTGAAAAACATCATAAAACCCAGTAGGATAATCACACCACCAGCAATTCTTGCATAATTTCCTAAATCCAAAAACATACTGGCAACTAATAGTATTAAGCCGCCATTAATCATCCAATAGGCTCGCTCAAGACATTTTTTATTTAGCTGATGAGCGATAAAAAACATGGGCATCAATGTGCTGGCTACTCCTACTACAAGCATCATAAACCATCCGATAATTCCGATATGAACATGGATAAGGAATGAGCCACTTTCAAGTATTTGTGGGAATAACACAATGCTTAACCCAAGTAAAACGGTAAGTAACAGCCATACAACCGAAGTGGCTATAAATCGATTTTCAATGGTCTTGTTTTCTGTTTTCATAGCACTGCCTACAACGTTGGTTACAAACAGTAAAACAGAAATGATAACCAAGCTTCCTCCGGTAATCATTGCGTGTGACGGGCCAATAAAGTTTTGCCAAAAACTATAGGCCATCAATGGTGTTCCTAATCCCAATGTGATGAAACTTCCCATAGCCAATTTCTCGCTATAGAGTTTCACCTCCATTACTACGGGTATAAGTTGGAAAAGGGCTCCGAAAATAACCATTGTAATCCATCCCAATATTAAAACATGGGCAATACTTAATACTTTTGGAGTCATATAGCTTGATGAGATGTCGGTATCTGCAAAAAACATCATAATGGCTGCCGCAATAAAAGCCACAGCACCATAGGCGTAGTAAGGTAATACTACTTTAGGTGAAGGGGCGTTTTTTGTACTTAATCCTGCTTGCATAACTCTACTTTCTATAAATGATTAACTTCATATTGTCAGCATCAACTTCTTGTGCTTTATAGTCGAATTCACGTTCTTTCAATTCGGGAAGAAGATATTGTGGCAATCTTTTGTGGTGTACATAAAGAGCATGTCCTTCTTCCAAGGTTTCGATTGCTTCCAAAATAGTAACCATGGGCATGGGCATTTCCAAATCACGCACATCAATTTCGGTTAATTTACCTTCGTATTTACGTTCTAAATCTTCGTAAGTTAAGTCGCGATCACTCACTTTTGGAGCCTCTTCCTCTACGAAATTACCTTCCGCCTTCTTAAGATAAGTATGAACCACTCCTTCTTCAGGGCGTTCAGTTTCGTACTCATAACCTTTTTTCTTGATAATATTCAAAAGGGGAATGGGTTCAAAAGTGTTAATGATTTTGAGGGTTTCTCCTTCTTTTAAGTTCTTTAATCCGTCCATAATCACATTAAATGGATCGACTCCTGAGTCTAAAATAGGACGTACATCAAGATCAACAATATTTGTTCGTTTCATATTTTCTTCTGTTTTGGTTTTATTTTCTAATTCATTCTCATTTTCATAAGCCACCTCAAAACCAACGTCTTCAAGTACTTTTAATAATTGATTTACTGTGGCATTTCCAACCTGAGCCGCTGCTGCCACATTTACACGTGGTGCCAACATCTTTCTCAAAAAAGGATTTTGCAGTTTCTTAAAATGTCGATTAATCGATGCAATTGCATCAATGGCTTCGGGTTTCTCTTTTAATATCTGCGATATTTTGGTGTTCTTATCTACGATCATAACTTCAATAATTTTGAAGGTGCAATCCTTTCAGTGAGATTGGATCTAATCAGCGGAGCTCCTGGAATCAACCTCTTTAAAGCATTTGAAGTCGATGGTGGGAGAGAATACCTCAAGGATTCAGCTACTGGGTGGAACCAATGTCACGGAGGCTATGAAACAGAAGTGGCAAGATTAGTCCGTATTCATGGAACTCCAACGTGGACGGATCTCCCACATGATGAGCTAGTAAAAGCGTCAGTTCGTGACGGTAAAGTATTCCTTCTTTTGGAAGGCGCAGGATATGGAAAAGCTAAAATTCTATTCAGACTTAAAAAGGGCAATTTGGAACTAAATTTACCACCCGTATATATCGATCTTAAAAAAGTAACC
>QNXT01000130.1 GCA_003973505.1 Bacteroidota bacterium | reverse complement strand
CTAAAAGATGGTTTGGTTAAAACAATAAATTATTTCGAAGAACTAATTAAAGGAGGAAAAATAGATGCATATACTGGTAACAGGCAGTAATGGTCAGCTAGGAAGTGAAATCAAAGAGCAATCGCACTTATATCCTGAATACGAATTTCATTTTACGGATATTGACGATTTAGATATCTCTAATGAAAAAGCTGTCAATGAATATATTGAGAAACACTACATTAAGTGTGTAATAAACTGTGCGGCCTATACAAATGTAGATAAAGCCGAAAGTGAGCCAGAACTCGCAAATAAAATCAATGTACTGGCAGTAAAGTATCTAGCGAAAGCTTGCACTAAATACAATGCTCAGATAATGCATATTTCTACAGACTATGTATTTGATGGCAAAAACTATAGACCTTATAGAGAAACCGATTTCACCAATCCTCAGTCGGTTTATGGCAAAACAAAGCTAGAGGGGGAAAAAATAATCGAAGAGTTTGCAAAAACCGCTGTAATTATCAGAACATCCTGGTTATATTCCTCTTATGGTAATAATTTCGTAAAAACAATGCTAAAATATGGTAAGGAACGAGACGAACTCAATGTGGTTTTTGATCAAATTGGAAGTCCAACCTATGCAGCTAATTTAGCAAATATTGCACTAAAAAATATAGCCGATTTACAATGGATTCAAGGCACACACATCTATCATTATTCTGATGAAGGTGTATGTAGCTGGTACGATTTTGCTAAAGCGATAATGGATCTTACAGGGACTAAATGCAAGATTAATGCTATCGAATCAAGCGATTACCCACTTCCTGCACGACGACCTTATTATAGCGTTTTAAATAAAGAAAAAATAAAAAACAGCATTAATGAATGCAGCATTCCACATTGGCAAGATGCACTTAAAGAATGTTTAAAAAAGATAAAATAAATGAATATGAATATGGATCAAAACATCATGGATAAAGTCAATTTATGGCTTGAAGGAAACTATGATTTGGACACAAAAAATGAAATTAAAGATTTATTAGAAAACAATCCGGAAGAGATTATCGAATCTTTTTATCGCGATTTAGAATTTGGTACTGGTGGACTTCGTGGCATTATGGGCGTTGGAACCAACCGAATGAATAAATATACCGTAGGTATGTCCACGCAAGGATTGGCAAATTATTTGAAAAAGAACTTCGAGGATGAGGAGCAAATAAAAGTTGCTATTGCTTACGATTGTAGAAACAACAGCACTTATTTTGCACAAATTGCTGCCGATGTATTATCGGCAAATGGCATCAAGGTGTATCTTTTTGATGCCCTCCGCCCTACTCCCGAATTGAGTTTCGCCATCCGTCATTTGGGATGTCATAGCGGAATTGTGATTACAGCTTCACATAATCCCAAAGAATATAATGGCTATAAAGTGTATTGGAGTGATGGAGGACAGTTAATCAATCCTCATGATGTAAATGTAGTGAATGAAGCTCGTGCCATCACCAAAATTGATGATGTTAATTTCGATGGAAATGACGCTTTAATTGAAAAAATTGGCAGCGAAATAGATGAGATTTACACTACTAAAATCAAGGAGCTTTCACTTATTCCTGAGCTAATTGCGAAACATAAGAATCTAAAAATTGTTTATACTCCCATTCATGGAACAGGTGTAAAATTGGTTCCCATGGCATTAAAGAAATTTGGTTTCGAGAATATTATTGGAGTGGAAGAACAAAATGTGGTGGATGGAAATTTCCCCACAGTGCATTCTCCCAATCCTGAAGAACCTGCAGCATTGGAAATGGCCATTGCAAAAGCTAAAGCGGAAGATGCTGATTTGGTAATGGCCTCCGACCCCGATGCCGATCGTGTGGGTATTGCCGTAAGGGACAAAAACAATGAGTTTGTTCTATTAAACGGTAATCAAACCGCCGCCTTGATGTTTCATTATATTCTTACCAAATGGAAAGAAAATAATAAGCTAACGGGCAATGAATTTATCGTTAAAACGATTGTAACATCTGAACTATTGGCCGACATGGCCGAGCATTTTGAAGTAGAGCATTTCGATGTACTTACCGGTTTCAAATTTATTGCGGACATCATTAAACGCTACGAAGGTAAAAAGCAATTTATCGTAGGTGGTGAGGAAAGTTATGGCTACCTAATTGGTGATTTTGTACGTGATAAAGATGCCGTGGCAAGTTGCTGTTTTATAGCCGAAACTGCTGTTTGGGCTGCCGACCAAGGCAAAACAATGTATGAGCTTTTAGCTGAAATATATGTGCAATACGATTTCTATTTGGAAAGCTTAAAATCCATTGTACGCAAAGGAAAATCAGGGGCTGAAGAAATACAAGCAATGATGGATAACTTCCGAAACAATCCTCCAAAAAGCATCAATGGCTCCGATATTATTGCTGTAAATGATTATTTGAAACAAACTTCAAAACGAATCAAAGCAGAAATAGAAACGCCCATTGACTTACCAAAATCCAATGTGTTGCAGTTCTTTACTGAGGATGGAAGTAAAATCACCATGCGACCTTCGGGAACAGAGCCTAAGATTAAGTTTTATTTTGGTGTAAAAGATTCATTGGATAAGGTGGAAAATTTTGAAGCCAAGAAAACAGAATTGCAGGCCAAATTAGATGCTATTGCTAAGGATTTGATTGAATAAATTCAACCATAATGCTGCACCATAAACTATCTACTGTAGCATTTATTAAACACTGAATATGAGATATCTACTACTATTATTTTGGCTATTAACTGCAGTCAATTTATTTTCACAAAATAATGACACGATACGCCAAAATAATAGTAGAGCGTTCTCAGAAAGCAAATGGAATTCGATTCAAGACAGATGGGATAAAAAACAACCCCATGCTCAGATTATATTACACTCAGGTGAGAAAATACAGGGTCAAATAATCTATGCAAATAGCGAAAAGATTGTACTATACCCTGGAAGTGAGATAATGGTTAAGCCAAGTCAGTTCTCTGATACAATCCAAATTCCGATGGGTCGTATTGAAACCATTCTTTTAGCAAAAACAAAGAAAGAAACAACACTTGCCGGGAGTCTTACTGGAATTGCTATTGGAGGAGGAATTGGCGTAAGTTCGGGAATTATTATTGGTGGTGGCTGGACCATTTTACCCGCAATTGCTCTCGGTACTGTTGGTATTGCCGGAGGATGGTGGATTGGTTCCAAAATTCAAAAGAAAATAAACCATAAGATTATTAACCTCGACTCAAATATTACTAATAAAGAACTTAAAGTCATTCGAAAATACGCTATTTATAAGAAAGACACGATTTTATATAAAGAGATAAATCAAATGCGAGCGCATTCGGATGTTTTAAAAAGAGTTTTTCCTAAAAAGCATTTTAGAATTTATTCTGGAATTAGTTCAGGTGGCTTCTTGGCATGCAAAAATGATATTTTGCCCGTTTTTGAGGCTACTGATTTGCCTGAGATAGAAGAATATCGAAGTGCAGCAGTTAATATTGAAATACTAAACTTATCATGGCGATTTAAGAATCGGTATATCGTTGGAGGGAGTATGTTTCAATACTCGGATATATATTTATTTAGCAGAAGTAATCCCACTGCAAATTCCAGTCTAGATTATAACTATAGTATCCAAACATTTGGAACAAGTTTGTATAGTGAATATGTCATTAAACCTATTGATGAATACTTCAGCAAACGTACTGAATTTAGTGCAGGCATCGGATTGCTTCATCTGCGTCCAAGTTTTCAGTTACATTATAGTTATTATAATAATCCCCATGAATACTATACTGATTATAAAGATGTACTAAGTGTTTATGGATTGCAGTTACGTGCTTCTGCGGCTTACTATTTATTCCCTGGCTTTTCTTTTTCGGTTGGAATACAAGGGAATATATTCCAGAATGCCACCATTAACGCCCTATATTTAAAAACCAGTAGCGACCCTAATACAAGCATTAAACTTGCTGAACACACATTGAGTTTTAACTCCTTGCGTGCAACAGCTGGAATCGGAATTCATTTTTAATCGACAAATTCAGAGATACCTGTTTTTAGCTTGTTTGGGGAGTCTAGGAAAATATAAAAGTATTGTAAATAGAAAACCAGTTGAGCATCATAAACCATACGAAGATGGATAATATCATTAACAACTTTCGAGAAGAACGTAGTCGATTAAACGAGCGAATTTTAGCAAAGGAGAATCATGCCGCGATTATGAAGCGAGTATATGCCATGGACACTTTTGCTTATCATGAACGAAATGAAGGCTTATCGCCAAAATATAAGGAAATCATGGGCTTGGTTAGCTCCATGGTTTTGCGTTGCGACGATTGCATTAAGTATCACCTCGAAAAATGCTTTGAACTGGGCGTGGCTAATGATGAAATGATGGATATTTTCGGCATTGCCAATGTGGTGGGAGGAACCATTGTAATTCCCCATACACGCAGAGCCATTGAGTATTGGGAGCTACTTAATAAAACCC
>QNXT01000118.1 GCA_003973505.1 Bacteroidota bacterium | reverse complement strand
TATATTTGGGGAAGTATATGGGCTAATTATCGAAATTTATATAAAAAAGTCAATAGCAAACCATCTTCGCACTAAATACCACTCGAAATAGCCCGCTATTACTTCGTGATATTTAGCAGCAAATCTGGTCTGCTATTGACTTTCTGTGAATGAAATCTTACGTCGAACTCAGGTTAAAAAGTGTCGTACACCTTTTTCATTGCCAGATTTCATCATACTGAATAGCAACAAAGGGTAAGCAATTTCAATTAACTCCTTTATTAAACAAAAAAGCCAAGACCTTATAAAAGACCTTGGCTCAATTATTCTAACTGAATTAAAATATCTATGCGTTTTTCAAAGCAGCAATTAATTCAGGGACAACTTTAAAAGCATCACCAACAATACCATAATCTGCAGCTTCAAAAATAGGTGCATCAGGGTCTTTATTGATGGCTACGATACATTTAGAGTTACTAATTCCTCCAATATGCTGTATAGCTCCCGAAATACCAATCGCGATATAAAGGTTAGGCGCGATAATTTTACCTGTTTGACCTACATGCTCAGTATGAGGACGCCAACCTTCGTCGCTACAAGGACGCGAACAAGCGGTTGCTGCACCCAATGTCTCAGCCAACTCTTCAATGATTCCCCAGTTCTCAGGACCTTTCATTCCACGACCTGCTGAAACAACCAACTCGGCATCGGTAAGTAGTAATTTACCCGTAACCTTATCAACGCTTAAAACTTTTGTTTTTGGCTCAGCATGATCCAATGCCAATTCTTCTACAACACCTGCTGCTGGATTTTCAATAATCTCGAAAGTGTTTTTCGAAAGACTTAAAACCTTTTTGGCTGTATTTACCTTTATATGACCAAATACCTTATTGGTATAGATTTTCTTTTTAATAATAAATGGATTATAGCTCACAGGCAATGCCGAAACAGCAGAAACCAAACCCGCTTTTAAGCGAACAGCTACACGACCGGCCAAAGCATTTCCCACATTATCTTGAGAGAAAATTACCACCGAAGCATCTTCTTTTTCAGCAGCCTGACTAATTGCCGAGGCATACACCTCATTATCCAATACATCGAATCCATTTTCATTAACAAATATTTTTTCTGGACCGTAAGTCTTTAGGCTTTCTAATTCACTTGCGTCCACTTTACCTAATGAAAGAGCAAACATTGGCACTCCCATATCTTCGGCTATCTTTTTTCCATAGGACAATAATTCAAAGCTTACTTTCTTAAACTTTCCGTCCCAATTTTCTAAATATACTAAAACTGACATGTTCTTTTGTGTTTAGTGGTTTAATTGATGATTTGTTTAACTGACAATAGTCTATACAAACCTCTTTATTAAATTACATTTGCTTCGTTTTTCAAAGCATTAATTAGTCCTTGAACATCTTCAGCATCAAACAATTTCACTGCTTGTTTTGCTGGTGGAAGTTCAATTTCCACAACCTCTGTATAAGCTTCTACCTCAACAGCAGGCAATACAGTAAGTGGCTTACGACGCGCCATCATAATTCCGCGCATGGCTGGAATTCGTGGGTCAATAGCAATACCTTTTTGTACCGAAACTACTACAGGAGTTTCTACTGATAGCACTTCTTTTCCACCATCAATCTCACGGTCGATTTGAAGTTTACCATCCACAATATTTACTGCCGAAACAGCTCCTACCGAAGCATAGCCTAAAATTTCTGCAAGCATGGCACCCACAGCAATTCCATTATAATCGGCACTTTCAAAACCAGTCATAATCAGGTCGTAACTACCTGCTTTTACCACCTCTGCCAATTGCGTTGCAGTGAAGAAAGCATCGGTTGGATTAGCATCCACACGGAAAGCATCATCAGCTCCCATGGCCAATCCTTTACGAATTGTAGCTTCTGCTCCAACTAAACCAACTGTTGCAATGGTAATTTTATCCACACCAACACCCGACTCTTTAAGTTCTAAGGCTCTGGTAATTGCCAACTCATCCCATGGATTTATAATCCATTGTACCCCTTCTGTTTCGAGTTGGGTTCCGCTAAATTTAACTTTCGTTGTCGTATCGGGCACATTCGACACACATACTAAAATATTCATATTGAATTTGTTTTGTGTTTGTATTTTATTTTTCATTTTGGAACATACAATTTATGAATTGTATGTACGTATTTGAAAAATCAATTTTTAATTGTGTTTTTCGAGGTGTAAAGATAGTAAAATTTTAGTACGCATGCGTACTTTATTTTAAATTTCTTACATTTCTTTTATGATTTCTCTTGAAATCACAATTTTCTGAATTTCGGAAGTTCCCTCATAAATTTGAGTCAACTTAGCTTCACGCATCAAACGCTCCACATGATACTCCTTCACATATCCATAACCTCCGTGAATTTGCACCGCCTCGGTAGTAACTTCCATAGCGATATCAGCAGCATAGCGCTTGGCCATAGCAGCCGCCTTATTTGCTCGCTTATTATTATCTCGAAGCCAAGCGGCTTTCAAACAAAGATTATGAGCATTTTCCACTTTCACTGCCATATCCGACAATTTGAATGCAATGCTTTGATGGTTATAAATTTCGGTCCCGAAAGTCTTACGTTCTTTTGAATATTTCAAAGCTAAGTCAAAAGCTCCCCAGGCAATACCAGTTGCTTGAGAGGCAATTCCAATACGACCTCCATTCAATAGGTTCATGGCAAACTTAAATCCAAATCCCTCTTCACCAATACGATTTTCTTTAGGCACCTTCACATCGTTAAACATCACCGAATGCGTATCGGAACTACGCATTCCCATTTTATTTTCATGAGGTCCCAAAGTAATACCAGGACTATCTTTTTCCACAATAAAGGCATTAATTCCACGGTGACCACGATTAGGATCCGTTTGAGCCATCACTAAATAGGTAGTAGCCGAATTGGCATTGGTAATCCAGTTCTTAGTACCATTCAAAAGATAATAATCGCCCTTATCCTCCGCTGTTGTTCGTTGCTTAGTAGCATCCGAACCCGCTTCAGGCTCCGACAAAAGAAAAGCACCTATAGCCGTTCCATCGGCTAATGGACGAAGGTATTTATCTCTTTGGAAGTCGTTACCATAAGTCTCCAATCCATGATTTACCAAGGAATTATTTACCGACATAATCACAGCAACCGAAGCATCAATCTTGGCTATTTCGGTCAAAGCCAAAACATAGGAAATGGTATCCATACCACTTCCACCCCATTTGGGATCGGTCATCATGCCTAAAAAACCCAGTTCACCCAAAGCTTTTATGTGCTTTGTTGGGAAAATGGCTTTTTCATCGCGTTCTAATACATCTTGAGTCAACTCACGACGTGCATAATCTCGCGCCGCCTGGCGAATCATTTCTTGTTCTTCTGTTAGTTCAAAATTCATATCTGTGTTTTGTGTTTGTGTTTCAATTTTTTAACCTAAATGCTATTCTTTACTCTCTGCTATTTCAAAAAAATCATCCAATTTATTCTCAAGCAACTTCTTATCAATTAATTCCGTTTCATACTTTGACACAAGAGCAGGAGACATACTTCGACTTAACGCATATTCAACCACTTTACTATCCTTATTTTTACAAAGTATAATGCCAACACTTGGCTTTTCATGATCTTTTTTCACATCTCTATCCAATGCTTCAAGGTAAAATTCCATCTTGCCGAGATACTCAGGCTTAAAATCCGTAATTTTTAAATCAATAGCAACCAAGCATTGTAATTCTCTATGATAAAAAACCAAATCAATAAAAAAATCCTTATTTCCTACTTGAATTCTATATTCTTCACCAACAAAAGTAAAGTCCTTTCCAAATTCTAAAATAAAACTTTTCAGGTTCTTTATTATCCCTTGTCTCAAATCTTTTTCCAAAAAAGGCTTCGGTAATGAAAGGAAATCAAGAACATAACTATCCTTAAATATTTGACTTGCTGACGGATGAATTTCTCTCAACACCGCTGAGAGTTTTCCATTACTAACAAGTGCTCTCTCATACAATCCACTATCAATCTGTCTTTCAAGTTCTCTAAATGAAAGATGCTCTTTAATTGTCAATCGAATATAAAACTCCCGTTCTTCATTATTATTAGTAGACGAAAGAATTGCCATATTATGCGACCAAGGAATTTCTCTAGACAGTGTTGAGAGTTTTGCAGAATCTTTATATGCTTCGTAGAATTGCTTCATCCTCCACAAATTTTGAGCGGAGAAGCCTTTCAATTCAGGCTCCGTTTCTTTCAAATAATTCGACAAATTCTTTACAACAGATTTTCCCCATTCCGATTTCGCAACTTTTAACGATATATAGGCACCAAGATCCCAATAAAGACTTATTAGTTCCTTATTAACTGATTTAATAGCATTGTTTTTTGCTTTGTTTATCAGTTGCCTTATTTCGACAAATTGCTTTTCTATTTTCATACTTCCTGGGAATTCATTTCTTGTTTTTTTGTTAGTTCAAAATTTATAATATGTTTTGTATTTGTGTTTCGTTTTTTTGTGTTTGGTG
>QNXT01000093.1 GCA_003973505.1 Bacteroidota bacterium | reverse complement strand
CAGGTTATTAATGAAACACAGCAGATAATTAAAATCTGGTTTCGTTAACCGATTAAAACCTAACGCTCGAGTAATACCAAAAGACATTCTTTTTAGCCTTAGTGTTTCTTAGAGCCTTCGAGCCTTTGTGGCTATTGTTCAGCATCTTGCCACCAAGACACTAAGAAACAAAGCTTCACAAATATATTATTTCAAATATAATTTTTTAGATAATCTTGAATATAAGGATAATAGTTCGGTGGTGTAACTTCAGCTAAAAGCTATAATCTTAAAGAATAGCTTCAAAGCTTTTCTTAAGCAAATTGGTAGTCTCCGAATCAGGAGCAAACTCCACTACGGTCTGTCCTACCATCTGCGACTCTATAAATAAGGAATCAAACAGAATCTCGCCAATAAGTGGAATTTCATTTTCTCCACAATACTCTTTTACTTGAAGCGCCATCTCTGGATTTAAATCACTTTTATTTAGCAAGCACACCATCGGCACTTCATAACGCTCTGTCAATTGTTTCGACTTCTGCAAATCGGAAATAGCACTGGGCGTCGGTTCCAATACCAACACTGCCACGTCCACCCCTGCTATCGTTGAGGCGATGGCAAAACCCACAGCGGGTGGCCCATCAATCAACACCAAATCTTTAGCTTCAGCAAGAGCTTGTTCTTGAGCCTTTTCTCTAATTATACTAATCAATTTACCATTCAAATCTTCACCAAGAGCCAATTGCGCATTATATACATCACCAAATCGGGTTGCTGCTACGCCCCATTTGTTTTGCTCCGATTTCACATGATCAATGGCACTTACGGGACATGCATTTAAACATAAATCACATGCTTGGCAATGTTCCTCTTTTATTTGATATACTCCATAAGGATTAATCACCGCATCAAAATGGCACATTGCCTTGCATAATCCACAACGTATGCATTCATCCTCCGCTATCGCAACCCTTTGAATTGTGTCAACTTTTTGTTCTTCTTTATATTCGGCATTTAAAAATACACTTAAATCTCGGGACTCCGTATCGCAATCAACCAAAACAAGATTTTTCGCCAAACTAGCAAAAGCAGCTGTCAACATGGTTTTCCCTACTCCGCCTTTGGCTGCTATGATACTTATCTGTTTCATAACGATTGCTCCTTCCCTTCCTTTTCTATCACAGAAAACATCTTAATAAAACGCTGTTTCAAATCATCATCCTTCAATACCAGCACTTCTCCCTTAGTATGTATTGCTGCATAATCACGCTTAAATTCTAATTTCATCAAGATGGGAATATTATTCTTTTTCAAATATTCGACCATCGATTCAGAGGCTAAATTGAATTTATTAACGACAACCCCAAATTTCTTTTTCATTCCAGCTAACAGCTCCACATTCGACTGTAAATTCTGCATTCCTGCTTTGGTAGCTTCACTAACAAGAATCACATAATCGGCATCGCGTACCGATTCGGCAAAGGGATAAGAACTTCCTGGAGGCGTGTCTATTATGGTAATACCCGAGCTTTCAATATGTTCGTTAATCTCTTGAATAATAGGACTTACTAAGGGTCTAATGGCAAACATCTTCCCTTCTACAAAACGGTCTTTACCCAAAGACATAATCGTAACCTTTCCCAAAGCCTCAGTTCGTTCGCTTATAGCGTTATCATTACAAGCATAAACACAAGCACCACAGGATGTGCAATAATCATCTAGCACCTTAATATGCTTCGAATCTTTTAACATCAAAATGGAGTCGAAAGCACAATATCGAACACAACGACCACAAAAAGTACAAGCATCCTGATCAATCTCAGGAATTCGCACATTTACAGTTACGACCTCTACTTCCGATGTTGTTTCAATATAATGATACACATTAGGCGCTTGAGCATGTGCATCCACAATCGTGCACACAGCTTCCGTAATATCTTTTATAGCATAAAAAAGATTTACAGCAATCAGTGTTTTTCCAACACCTCCTTTGGTACCTGCAATGGCTATCTTCAAACAAAAAAGAGTTTAGCAGTTACTACTTCCGTGACAATCATTCTCTCCAGTCACAAGCGTTTCCTGAATAAAATCTTCAACCAATTCGTGAAGACTCTTGGGCTGCGCTCCCGTATGTACTGTAATTCCATTGGCACGGAAAATATCTACCGCTTTAGCTCCAATTCCCCCTGCAATAACTTCTTTAACATCGTGTTTTGCTAAAAAATTAGGATAAGAACCCGGGAAATGTTCTGGTGGATTCAAAACCTCTTCGCGAGTAATTTTGTTATCCTCTATGGTAATTACAGCAAACTGCTCACAATGTCCAAAGTGGACGCTTAATTTTCCTTGAGCTAAAGGAATGGCTATTTTTGTATTCATTGGTTTATCTTTATTATGGTTTATTATTCTGAAGAAAGCTCGTCTTACATCACGCCTTCTCTACACATATTCACATTACAATCGGGGCAAATAGTTTGGCGACAAGGCTTACCTGCTTTATGCGAAATGCGTTTTCCACATTTATCACACACACAAAACCCACTATTCCCCAGGCGATTGCCACGTTTATGGTAATTATGCTTTGGTCGTCTATGCATCTCGGTATTGATGTGCAACAGATTTTTGCTTTCGCAATGAGGACATGACTGCTCCACACTTGCATCAGCAACTTGAAAAACCGTATTACATTTTTCGCAACGCAACCAATCATCATCATACTCCACCTGACCACCTACAATCTCTATTCGCAATGAGTTAACAAGCGCTTGAGCAATTTTTTTGCGTGCCGAATCATAAATACGTGTTAAGGTAGGACGCGATACTTCCATCTTTTTTGCTGCATCTACCTGATTCATATACTCATAATCGAGCAGTCGCACAGCCTCATATTCCTCCACTAACAACTGAATGAATTCATCGCTCTTGGTTCGTTTCCCAATGGGAGCAAATCCTTTATTTACGGGAGGATATTCAACCTTTCTATATCTTGCCGGCCTTGCCATAATTACCTTTATTTAAGCCGCAAATTTAATGAACATTTGTTCACGACTCATCATTTTTTTAATTTGAAAATATCAAAACTAATGTGAGTTATAAATCACATTAAACCAATGCCCATAAGCCCACTTTGTACTAACTTTCAAATAAAATTAAAATTCATCCGAATTTATTTATACTTTTGATGTAATCTATTCTGTTTAAGTATTCTTTCTATTAAAAGGAGTTTAAGTATTTATTAGAAACCTATATTTCAACAAAATAGGATAAATTATCAAAAACTTAAACCATAAAATTAAACCTTATTAACTCATTTGTGTCTATTCTAAACATCTGTAAAACAAGATTATTAATATAAATATCAATTATGAAAAAATTTACATTTACTTCTACACTAATTCTTGGATTTCTCCTATTCAGTAGTTTTACAAAGGTAATACCCGACACCCGTTTGGTTGACTATTTAGGACAAGAGAAATTAGCTATTCTTCAAAAAAACGACCCTGACATTATTGTTTATTACAATTATTTTCTTGACAACAGTTATATTATTCAAACATTGCCTGCCGATAAATTAAAAGGGGGAAATTACAAAACATTAAACCTACCCCTTAGTGCTGGACAAGTTGACAGAAAAAAGCTAAATGTTTTAAAACTGGACATTCAAAGAAAATACGACCAACGAGTTTATTATAAAATTGCGGGTTCTCAAGAAGTTCTTATTTTCCTTAGTGAAAAAGAATTTATGAAAAAATATAACGCATATAGAAAGCAATAATAATTGTAACACCTATCAGGCAAAAACATATGAAACGAGCATAATAATTTTCAATCTTAATTTAACCTTCTAGGTTAGGATTAAAATATTGTTATGCAACTACATATCACCGAATTAATTATATATAAGCATATGAAAACAATTATACAATCTCTTACACTTAGTATTTTATTAATAATTGGCATTACAGCCAAAAGCCAAAACTACAATATATCCAACTATAATGGCCAAACAGTAAGTACCTGCTCAGGGAACTTCTACGATTCAGGAGGACCAAATGGATCGTATAATCAAGGAGAAAACTACAGTATCACATTTTGCCCTTCAACTGCTGGTGCATATATCAATTTAGACTTTACACAGTGGAATGTTGGTGCAGGTGATAATCTTAGAGTGTACGATGGTAGCACAAATGCAGCCAACCTTCTTGCCACTTTTAATAACACACTATCTCCTGTAGGCATGATAGTAACAGCCTCAGTTCTCAACCCTGCGGGTTGTCTTACATTAGAATGGTCATCAGCAAGTACTAGTGCAGGCTGGGCAGCAGCAGTAAGTTGTGGACTTCCTTGCCAAAATTTCGAGGTTGTATTGCAGTCGAGCACACCAGCATTTCATTTAGACACCGGATTTTATTATATCGACATTTGTCCAGGTGATACGGTAAGTATTACTGCTGAAGGTATTTACAATCTAAACGATTCGGTTTATCACCAAAGTGATTTAACTACTGATTTTATTTGGGATATGGGTAATGGAACTTTTGATACGGCAATCAC
>QNXT01000182.1 GCA_003973505.1 Bacteroidota bacterium | reverse complement strand
GATTTAAAAGTAGTGGAGTAATCGATAATGAAAAAGAAAATATTAATCGGATTAATGTTGTTATTGGCTGCTTTTGTGGTCTATTTCAATATTCGAGTGCGAATAGCTGATCCTGATATCTCTGTTGAGAGATTCAAAAATATACATCGTGTAGAAATTGATTCAAACTTTTATAGTATAAAGAATAATTGGCTTCGGAAAAATGATAAAGGCCTATGGGAAATGTATGTGGAAGGCAGCCCCATAGAGCTGGGTGTGTATGAAGGCAAGCTGGGTAAAGAATTGATATACCAGCAAGAAGAGGCTTTTGTTTCTCAAATGAAGAAAATTATTCCTTCCGACTTTTATCTGAAATTCCTTCGCTACTTTATTGCTTGGTTCAATCGCGATATTGACGATTATGTTATTGAGCCTTATAAAGAGGAAATCTATGGTGTGTCACTTTCCACATCCAAGGATTTTGATTTTATAGCACCAGGGTATCAGCGTATGTTAAATTACCATGCTGCACACGATATTGGTCACGCACTTAAAGATTTAGCCATAGTTGGTTGTACCTCATTTATTGCCAATCAAAACCGAAATGACTCGGATATGGTTGTTGGTCGGAATTTCGATTTTTATATCAATGATGCTTTTGCTAAAGATAAAATGATTGCTTTTGTAAAGCCTGATAGTGGATTTCAATTTGCTTATATCACATGGGCAAGCATGATTGGGGTTGTTTCGGGAATGAATACCGAGGGGATTAGCATTACGATTAATGCAGCAAAATCGGATATTCCTTCCGAAGCAAAAACTCCTATCTCATTGCTTACCAGAGAAATACTACAATTTTCTTCTAATATTGATGATGCCATTGCCATTGCTCGTAAACGTAACACCTTTGTTTCGGAGTCGATATTGGTATCCTCAGCAAAAGATGATAGAGCCGTAATTATTGAAAAATCGCCTACTCAAATGGATGTGTTTTCTACGGAAAATTCGCAAATGGTGAGTGCAAATCATTATCAAGGAAAGCTTTTTGAGAATAATAAAAACAATATTAAAAATATTGAAGAGTCGTCCTCGTTTTATCGCCAACAACGTTGCGAACAATTGCTCTCGCAGTTTGACGATACGGTTTCGGTACTCGATGCCAGTAGTGTTTTGCGCGATACACGAGGTTTGGATAATCGGGATATTGGCTTGGGAAATGAAAAGGCAATGAATCAGTTGATTTCGCATCATAGTGTGATTTTTCTACCCAAAAAATTACAAATTTGGGTATCTACTTCTCCCTATCAATTGGGTGATTATCTTTGCTATGATTTGAATAAAATATTTGGACTTCATCGCATTCCTTCAAAAAATCAAATTCTTTATCAGCCTAAATTGACTATTCCTGAAGATACTTTACTGCATTCCAAAGCCTATGCAGGTTTTTTACGAATGAAAGAAATAAAAAAACGTATTAAGTCGGCTATTTCTGATGATAAGCCCATTGAGAATGCTGATAAATTGATGCTTGAGATGGCACAGTCAAATCCCAATTATTTTTATACATTTGAGCTCATTGGCGATTATTATTTGCATTTTAATAATCATCTAAAAGCTCAGGAAAATTATGAGAAAGCCCTTAGTCTTGAAATTGCAAATAAATGGGAAGAAGATCGAATTAGAAAGTCTTTAGAAGAAGCTAAACAATAGAATATCATGGAAGTAAATAATAAATTGGTAGAGACATTAGCCTATGTAAATGAAAAATCGCTTTTTTATAAGCAATTATTTAAAGAACATCATATTGATATTCAAGCTATAAAAACGGCTGCTGATTTGGCAAAATTGCCCACTGTTTCGAAAGTGGATTTGCAAAAGCGTAATGAAGACTTTTATTGTATCAAGAATGGGGAAATTGCGGATATCGTTACTACCTCAGGAACATTAGGAAATCCTGTTACTGTTCCGCTCAGCAAAAATGATTTGGAACGCTTGGCATTAAACGAATCCAATTCTTTTATAACAGCGGGCGTTACTTCCGATGATATTATTCAATTGATGGTTACTCTGGATATGCGATTTATGGCAGGCTTGGCATACTTTTTAGGTGTACAAAGACTGGGGGCAACTTCTTTACGTATGGGACCCGGTTCTCCGGTAGCTCAATTGGAGAATATTGAAAAATTTAACCCCACGGTTTTGATTGGCGTGCCTTCATTTATTGCTAAAATTGTTGATTATGCTGAGCAAAACAATATTGATATAAATACCACTTCGGTACGGAAAATAATCTGTATTGGCGATGCTATTCGGGATGAAAATTTAGAGCTGAATTCCATTGGAAAACGAATAAAAAGTGTATGGAATGTGGAATTACATTCAACCTATGCTTCCACGGAAATGGCAACAGCATTTACCGAATGTCAAGCAGGGCGGGGAGGCCATTTTCAAGACGATTTGCTTATTGTCGAGATTGTTGATGATAACGGAAATCCGCTACCAAATGGAAGTATGGGCGAAGTTTGTATCACGACTTTGGGTGTGGAAGGAATGCCCTTAGTGCGTTTCCGTACAGGCGATATGGCTTTTGTTATTGACGAGCCTTGTTCTTGTGGTAATCCCTCTTTTCGCTTAAGCCCCATTATTGGCCGCAAGGAGCAAATGATTAAACTTAAAGGAACCACAATTTATCCATCAGGTATTATTGATGTGATTAATGACTGTCCTGATATTACAAATTTCTATATTGAAGTATTTAGTGATGAGTTGGGTGTGGACAAGGTACGTGTTATTGTGGGAAGTGATGGTAATTCGAATCCTTGTATTGATAGTTTAGCAGAAAATTTTAAAAATAAAATTCGAGTGGTTCCTGAAATTATTGTTCAGTCTAATATTCAGGTGATTAGCAATTTGAATAAACATAAAGGTCGCAAACCCAAAGTGTTTTTTGATTTACGAGCTGGTCATAAGTTTTAAGCGGGATAATTATTTGATGTTTAATAATTGTTTTACCTCATTCTTCAATACGGGTAGGTGATTTGTTTGTATAGCCCAAACAATGCTATCATCAACGCTATCGTAAGCATGTATAATTCGGTTCCTAAAATTTACAATCTCTCTTGAATTTATAAGCTGATGATTTAGTTCTTCTTTGGAAAACTTATTTACGGCCTCGCCTATAATACCCAACTGTCTTTCAACAGCACTTTTGGTTTTCAAATCAGTTTGGTATTTTAAAAAATCATAACCTTTTAGAAATTCTTCAATAGCTTCTATTGAAAACAAGATATCAAATAAATATTTCTTAGCCCGCTCTGTCATATAATAGATATTTAGAATTTTCAATATTCCTTTTTAGATAGGGATTCTTAATATTTAGATTCGTTAATAAATCCACTTTCCTCTCAAATAACTTTTCCAATTCAGACCATAACTTCATTAACAATTCACCTTTCTCACTTGGAGGTAAATCTTCAACCTCAACGATTAAGTCGATATCACTAGTTTGCGGATTGAAATTCCCATTTGTTATTGAACCAAACACAAAAATTTTCTGCACCTTATACTTATTACAAAGTGTATTCAATTTGTCAAGTTTATCTTCTATTTCTTTTGGTAATTTCATATAACAAAGGTACATTTTTTTACTTAAAGTTCATTTTTGGAGGTGTTTAAGTTGAAATTTAATATTCAAATAATTCCAACAGATGCTCTTTTAAGTCTTAGTGTTTCTTAGAGTCTTTGTGCCTTTGTGGCTATTATTCAGTATCTTGCCACCAGGGCTCTAAGACACAAAGCCTGCCTTTCAGTATACAGGCTTCACAAAAATATTTATTTCAAATATAATTGTCAGACAATCTGAGAAATAAGTTTAATAGTTTGGGTGCGAAGCTTTAGTAATACAGTATTATTCGCCAATAAAAATTTTCATTTCGCAGGATGCAAGCAAATTATGATTAGCATCAAATATTTTTCCTTCAACAATATCTACATTTAATACTTTAGTTAAAACCTTTACTTCTGTCCTAATGCTAGTATGAACAGCTGGAAGTTTCAGGATTCGTGCATTTTTAAGAGCTCCAATATAGCCCAGTTTTATTTCTTTCTGCTCTATAAAAAATCCATAACCCGCACCGGCTGCAGCCGTTTGTGCAATGTTTTCGAGCATGCCTTCTTCTGTAAAACGACCGTTTTTTACAAAAATATTGTCGGCATCAATGCTGAAAGTAGAAGTGAAGCCCGTTTCATTATATTCAATAAGCTCTCCCACCATCACAAAGGGTGGTCGCTGTGGAATTAAATCGAGTATGGGAACCTGCTGCATTACTTCTTTTTTACTTCAAATAAGGTATGACTTACACCAATATTATCATAGTCGTTCACAACTTTCATATTAGCTTGCTCGATTAGGTCAAGCATATCTTGTGAATGGTACATCTGACTATTGCCATTTGCTATATTGGTGAAATATAGTGAGGTAGCATGAAGGCTATAGGTTGATGCTTCATATTTTTGGCGATCCCAATAGGTTTCCAAAATAAATAAGGAGCCATCTTCGTCCAAAGCATCGTAAGAACGTT
>QNXT01000285.1 GCA_003973505.1 Bacteroidota bacterium | reverse complement strand
TTCGAAGGATTAGTTCGATTTATCGAAACTCAAGCTGAAGAATCTTCAGGAAAAAACATTAAGAAATGGGCTGGTCAGTTTACGAATTTAGTTACTTGTCCCGACTGTAAAGGTACTCGCTTAAAAAAAGAGGCTCAATTCTTTAAGATAGACGGCACTACTATTAGTGAATTAGCGGATATGGATTTGAAGGAATTGAATGATTGGGTAAATAAAGTAGAGAATCGAATAGACAGCCGTAAGAAATTGATAGCCCACGAGATTTTGCGTGAAATAAAAACCCGTTTAGGCTTCCTACTGAATGTAGGAATTGAGTATTTAAGTTTAAGTCGTCCTTCTAAAAGTTTATCGGGAGGAGAGTCTCAACGTATTCGTTTGGCAACACAAATCGGTTCACAGTTGGTGGGCGTGCTTTATATTTTAGATGAACCAAGTATCGGATTGCATCAAAGAGATAACCTCCGTTTGATAAAATCGCTTACTGAACTGCGAGATATTGGCAACTCGGTAATTGTGGTAGAGCATGATGAGGAAATGATTCGCTCGGCAGATTATGTGGTGGATATTGGTCCTGGTGCGGGACGTTTGGGCGGTGAAATTGTTGCTCAAGGCACACCTGATGATATTCTTAAAAGCGATACCATCACTGCCCAATATTTAAATGGGAGAAAAAAAATAGCCATTCCTAAACAAATTAGAAAAGGAAATGGGAATAGCATCAAATTATATGGAGCATCGGGACACAACCTAAAAAATGTGGATGTAGAAATTCCTTTGGGCAAACTAATTTGTATAACCGGCGTTTCCGGCTCTGGTAAATCAAGCTTAATTAATGGGACGCTCTACCCTATTTTGAACCACCATTTCTTTCGTGCCGAGAAACAACCTCTGCCCTATAAAAAAATTGAAGGTTTAAGGCATATCGACAAAGTGATTGAAATTGACCAATCACCCATAGGTCGCACACCACGTTCTAATCCAGCAACATATACGGGAGTTTTTAGCGATATTCGAAATCTTTTTGCTGTAATTCCTGAAGCAAAGATTCGTGGATATAAACCAGGCCGATTCTCTTTTAATGTAAAAGGCGGACGTTGCGAAGCTTGTAAAGGTGCGGGTTTGAAATTGATTGAGATGAATTTCTTGCCCGATGTGTATGTTCCTTGCGACGAATGTTATGGTAAACGCTATAATCGTGAAACTTTGGAGGTTCGTTATAAGGGAAAGTCCATCAACGATGTGCTGGAAATGACCATAAATCAGGCAGTAGATTTTTTTGATAATCATCCTAATATTCTTCGACGAATTAAAACTTTGCAAGATGTTGGACTGGGCTATATTACTCTGGGACAACAATCGACAACCCTGTCAGGTGGCGAGGCTCAGCGTGTGAAACTAGCTACAGAATTATCAAAAAAAGATACAGGAAACACCTTATACATTTTGGACGAGCCTACCACAGGACTGCATTTCGAAGATGTGAATGTGTTGCTTGGCGTAATCAATATTTTGGTTGATAAAGGCAATACTGTGTTGATTATTGAACACAATTTGGATGTGATAAAAGTAGCCGATCATATTATTGATATTGGTCCTGAGGGAGGATCTGGAGGCGGAAAGATTATCAACCAAGGAAGTCCGAAAGAAGTTGTGGAGAAAGGTGTTGGCTATACAGCGGAATACCTCAGTGAAATGTTCTAATTTCAATAACCCATAACTTTTTATGGTTTTTCCTATGCACATGATAAAGACGACATGTTTGGCCTATAGATTTATAGGCATGGCTTTGCGTCTGAGAGTCTTGACGGCAAAATACTGAACAATAGCCACAAAGGCATGAAGAATCTAGCAGCTCTAAGTCTCAAAACAAATATATTATCGACATTATTATATTTACTAAATTAGCATTCCAAATTTAGGATAAAAAGGAAAAATAGTATTATTATGACAAAAATAGAAAGAGACGAAGAATTAAGAAAGAAATTGCGCAAAGCATTTAAGCAAAAAACATGGAATGAAACCAAAACCAATGACTCATGGGCTGTTTTCAAAGTTATGTCAGAAATGGTGGAAGGTTTTGAGAAACTGGCTAAAATAGGCCCTTGCGTTTCCATATTTGGCTCTGCACGCACAAATACAGATCACCCCTATTATCAATTGGCCGAAGAAATTGCCTATCTTCTTACTAAAAAGGGCTATGGTGTGATCACGGGTGGTGGCCCCGGAATAATGGAAGCCGGAAATAAAGGTGCACATTATGGCGGTGGAACAAGTGTGGGACTAAATATCGACCTACCCTTCGAACAGCACGAAAACCCTTTTATCGACAACGATAAATTTATGACATTCAACTATTTCTTTGTACGCAAACTGATGTTTATGAAGTATTCGCAAGGTTATATTGTAATGCCTGGTGGTTTTGGTACTTTGGATGAATTATCGGAAGCCATTACCCTAATTCAAACCAATAAAATGGTGCGCTTCCCTATCGTAATGGTTGTAAAAGACTATTGGCAGGGACTGATGGATTGGTTTAAGAATACGCTTTTAGCTGAGGGAAATATCAAGGAGGAAGATTTAGACCTATTTATTTTGGTGGATACGGCTGAAGAAGCAGTAAATGAAATTGAGAAGTATTATGCTAAATACGATTTGAAACCCAATTTCTAATGCGAAAAAATATTTCGAATATCCCCTTGGAATTGATGAATATCGAGGGTGATGGTTATCATTTGATGATTGAAGCTGAGGTAAATGAGCAGTCCGTTCGGCTGTTGGTAGATACAGGAGCGAGCAAAACGGTGTTCGACAAAACCCGACTTCAATCATTAATGAAAGAGGGAGCCGAAGAAGATTATGAAGATTTGGAACAATTGTCAACAGGATTAGGAACCAACAGCATGCAAGGGCAAGTAGCAGAGCTTGACACTTTTAAATTCGGCGATGTACTTATTGAAAACTATCCTGTGGTTGTTTTGGATATGGAACATGTAAATCAATCCTACGAAATGCTTGGCGATAGAGGTATTGATGGGGTTTTGGGCAGCGACTTATTGAAAAAATATGATGCGGTGATTTATTTTAAGAAGAAGGTTTTGAAGGTTTATTATTAACAACTTTCCAAAAGTTTTAAACTTTTGGAAAGTTTAGTTGGATTGATAAAGCTTTGAGAAAGTTTAGTTGATTAGAAAAATATAATAATGGGTAAAATACCACTTGAACCAGAAAAGTATTACCACTTATTCAACCATGCAAATGGTTCAGAAAACTTATTTCTGTCAAGTGACAATTACGATTTCTTTATTAACAAATACATACAGCATATTTTTCCGGTCGCAAATACTTATGCCTACTGTCTAATGCCAAATCATTTCCATTTTGCAGTTCAGATAAAACCAAAAGACCAAATTAAAAACTTTATCAACGAAAGGTTTCCTAACAGAATAGCTCAAAAATGGCAATCTAATATTGAAAATTTCATATCTAAGCAATTTTCAAATTTGTTTAGCAGTTACACACAGGCTTTTAATAATCAACATAGCAGAATGGGAAGTTTGTTTATTCCAAACTTCTCACGTAAAGTAATTACTTCTGATGATTATATGAGGCAACTTATTAGATACATTCATTACAACCCGGCACATCATGGATTTGTGTCGGATTTTAGAAAATGGAAATATTCATCCTATAAATCAGTAATATTGAAGAATGAACATTGTGTTAAACAAACTGATTTACTTGATTTCTTTAATAATCTTGATGATTTCATTGAGTATCATGAGGGATGGAGTGATTATCATAATCAAAAGAGCAGATTGGACTTATAAATAATTCTTTGTTTTTAAGTGTCATAAAGCTATGACAAGCAAATAGTAAACAATAATAAAATGCAAAACCCAAAGCTCAAAATAAAACTCGACATCTACGATAAAGTCCTGGAAATACTCGGAGCGGCTTCCTTGATGTTGGTTGTAATGTTACCATTCAATTATTATGCAGAGCTTCCCGAGATTATTCCATCACATTTTGATGCCATGGGGAATCCCGATTCTTACTCTCATAAAATGGTGATTTTCATATTGCCAAGCATTGCATTTATTCTATATATGGGGCTTCATACTTTGAATCGTTATCCTCATGTTTTCAATTATCCAAAACCCATCACCAACGAAAATGCCTACCAACAATATCGTGCGGCTAACAAACTCATCCGAATGATAAATACAATTATCATTTTGGGGCTTACTTTTATCACATATTCCACCATATTGGCAGCTCTTAATCAGACATCCGGAATACCCGTCGTGTTTCAGTATATATTTTTAGGCAGTTTAATTGGTTCATTTGTATTGTATTTTCTAAACCTTAAAAATGTCTTCTAAAATGGAAATCATCCTTAAACCCATCGGAACAATTCATTCGCCATTTAAGTTAGGCGACCCCGTCCCTATTCAATCAGTTGCAGGACGTGATATTGAAGGCTATATTGAATTATTTCCCGAATTTACCGATGGTCTGAAAGATTTGGATGGCTTTTCACATATCATCCTTATTTTTCATATTCATTTGA
>QNXT01000051.1 GCA_003973505.1 Bacteroidota bacterium | reverse complement strand
TTAATGGTCGTTTTTTTGTTTAATAGAGATGTGATTTCCTAGTGAGTAAAACTTCTGAAAAAAACAATGAATAGGTTTCAATTATATTTCTACTTTTATAATCCCAAAAAAATCAAGGTTCTTACAATATGCTTTGCATAATTAAGATTAATGATTTTTGTTGAATCACAGTGATTTATAATATTTAAGAACAGCGTTATTTATGGCAAGGAAGCTACTTAATATTTCAGAATTATCATCAAGTCAAACGCAAACAGGAGCCTATGCCTTAATTTTGGAGGTAAATGGCAGCAATAAGCGAATTCCTATTATAATAGGTGCTTATGAAGCACAAGCAATCGCTTTGCAATTGGAAGGCCTAAAACCATCGCGTCCACTTACGCATGATTTATTTCAGTCTTTTACGAATGCGTTTAATATTTCAGTTATCGAAGTGGAGATCAATCGGTTTAGTGAAGGGGTTTTCTACTCACGAATTATTTGTTTTGATGGTGTTCATCGAGTGGAGATTGATTCGCGTACTTCTGATGCAGTAGCATTAGCGGTGCGTTATAATTGTCCAATTTATTGTGATGATGAGGTAATAAAACAAACAGCTATAGCGATGGAAGTGGAAGACGATGATCCTGAGATAGCTGATTTTGAGTTTCCAATGGATGAGTTTGATGATGAAAATGAAGCCGAAATAATGACGATAGAAGAGCTTGAGGCATTACTGCAAAAAATGATTGAAGAAGAAAATTATGAGGAAGCCTCGAGAATCCGTGATGAAATCAATCAGCGTAAAAATGAAAACAAATAAATTCTAGGTAAATGAGTTTGAAGATTAGATTGATATTGATGAACTTTCTGCAGTTCTTTATTTGGGGGGCTTGGTTGATTACTGTGGGTGGTTACTGGTTTCAAAATAAACAATGGACAGGAACAGAGTTTGGTGCTATTTTCTCTACTATGGGAATAGCTTCACTATTTATGCCCGCTATTGCTGGAATTATTGCCGATCGTTGGATTAATGCTGAAAAGCTTTTGGGTATATTTCATATTTTTGGAGCGATGGTGCTTTTTTCCTTGCCATTAGTAAATGACCCAACAACATTTTTCTGGGTAATGCTTCTCAATATGATATTTTATATGCCAACTATTTCCCTTTCAATTACGGTGGCATACTCGGCTCTTAATAAAGCGAATATGGATGTTGTAAAAGAATATCCACCCATTCGTGTATTTGGTACTATTGGATTTATTGTGGCAATGTGGACGGTGAGTTTACTTAAGTTTGAAACGACCGCCATGCAATTTTATGTGGCTTCATTAGCCTCTCTTGGATTGGGAATATATGCATTTACTTTACCTAAATGTGAGGTGAGCCGAAATCAAAAGTCGAAATCATTTATAGAGACATTAGGCCTGAGAGCTTTTACTTTGTTTAAGAATTCCAAAATGGCGATGTTCTTTATATTCTCTATGTTATTGGGTGCTTCACTTCAGTTGACCAATGCTTATGGGGATACTTTTTTACATGATTTTGCAAAAATTGACGCGTATAAAGGTTTATTGGTAATTGAATACCCAGCCATTGTGATGTCGATATCGCAAATGTCGGAAACGCTCTTTATTTTGGCTATTCCTTTTTTCTTAAAACGATTTGGAATAAAGAAAGTGATGCTAATCAGTATGGTAGCTTGGGTGTTACGCTTTGCATTATTCGGTATGGGAAATCCATCTGATTTGCTTTGGATGATTATACTTTCAAATATTATTTATGGAATGGCCTTCGATTTCTTCAATATTTCGGGTTCACTATTTGTGGAAACGCAAACCGATTCCTCTATTCGTGCAAGTGCACAAGGGGTATTTATGATGATGACTAATGGATTTGGTGCTATATTAGGAAGTTGGTCAAGTGGACTTATTATCGATCACTTCTTTATTGATGAAAATGGTGCCTTTATGTGGCACGACATCTGGTTCACTTTTGCAGCCTATTCATTGGTAGTCGCTATACTATTCGCTATTTTCTTCAAACACAAACATGTACCCGAAGAAATAGCCGAAATAAAACACTAACAAATAACACATAACTCAACTTTAAAGCATGCAACAATACACCGACTTATTAAAACACGTTTTAGAAAACGGAGTAAAAAAAGAAGACCGCACGGGAACAGGAACAAAAAGTGTTTTTGGATATCAGATGCGCTTCGATTTAGCCGATGGTTTTCCTGTAATTACTACGAAAAAACTTCATTTGAAGTCCATTATTCACGAACTACTTTGGTTTTTGAAAGGAAGTACCAATGTGAAGTATTTGCAAGAAAATGGCGTACGTATTTGGAACGAATGGGCAGATGAGGATGGTGAACTTGGTCCCATTTACGGATATCAATGGCGTTCATGGCCCGATTATAAAGGGGGGCATATTGACCAGATATCGCAGGTGATAGAGTCCATAAAGAATAATCCTAACTCGCGCCGTCATATTGTAAGTGCGTGGAATGTGGGAGCCATCGACGATATGAACTTGCCTCCTTGCCATATTCTGTTTCAGTTTTATGTGGCTGAGGGGAAATTGAGTTGCCAACTTTATCAGCGTAGTGCCGATATATTTTTGGGCGTGCCTTTTAATATTGCTTCCTATGCATTATTGCTTCAAATGGTTGCTCAGGTAACAGGTTTAGAGCCTGGAACATTTGTGCATACTTTGGGCGATGCACATATTTATTTGAACCATATCGAGCAATCAGAATTACAGATTAGCCGTACTCCTTATAAATTACCCACCATGAAAATAAACCCAGATGTAAAAAATATCTTCGATTTCAAATATGAGGATTTCGAATTGGTGGGTTATGAGGCGCATCCGCATATTAAAGGAGCGATATCGGTATAATTTGCCAATAATACTTTCTAAGGTCGTCAAAATATAAAACTGAGGACAAGAAAGAAATTAGCAATTTGTGATAAGCGAATAATAACAAACCAAGCTTGTCAGAAGGCTTCAAGATTGAGGCGGATGATGAATAAATATCAGGAGTTTACCTTAGTAAATGACTGATATTTGTGAAGAATCCAACGGAAATATTGATGCATTGTGACGAGTGTAATAAAACAAAACAAGCTTGAACAGAAATAGTCAAGTTCGAGGCGGACGATAATTTATTTTTAGGAGTTTACCTTAGTAAATGACTAAATATAAATTTGAGGACAACGAAGAAATTGGCAATTTGTGATAAGTGTATAATAACAAACCAAGCTTGTCAGAAGGCTTCAAGATTGAGGCGGATGATGAATAAATATCAGGAGTTTACCTTAGTAAATGACTGATATTTGTGAAGAATCCAACGAAAATATTGATGCATTGTGACGAGCGTAATTACTAGAATATGAAACCAATATCAATAATAGTAGCCATAGCAAGTAACTACGCCATTGGTAAAGACAACGACCTGCTTTGGCATATATCTGATGATTTAAAAAGATTCAAACGCATTACTTCGGGGCATCCTGTGGTTATGGGAAAGAAAACCTTTTATTCCTTACCTTTCCGGCCTTTGCCAAAACGTAGGAATATTGTACTGACTGATATTGCCGGTGAGCAAATCGAAGGCTGTGAGATGGCTTATTCCATAGACGAAGCTGTGGAGTTGATGGATGCCAACCAAGAGAATTTTATTATGGGTGGAGGCTCAATCTATAAGCAATTTATGCCTTTGGCTCAGAAACTTTATATTACTCGTGTTCATCAAGATTTTGAAGCCGATGTTTTCTTTCCTGAGATTGATGAAAATATCTGGAAGTTGACTGAGAAAACTGATATGGAGCCTGAAAAAGAGGGTAGTTTTCGATTTACTTATGAGATTTGGGAGCGGAAATAAATTAATTGTTTTTGAACCATATAAGAAATGTAAGGAAATATAAGGTTCTAAAGGAATCAAATGTTCTTATATGAACCTCTTATATGCCTTATATGGTAAAAATAATCTGCGCTTATCTGCGAAACCTGCCTGCCGGTATAGGCTAGTCTGCGGGAAACATTACCTTACCCAAGCTCCCCATTTTTCCACCATCTTCCTAATGGCTTTCTTATGGTATGTCTGCATTCCTCCATATTCGAAGAAGGCAATGCCACTTGCTCCACCGCTAAAAGCAGCCTCCATACTTTCGGTCAAATAGGTCTCGTTTTTATTATCGGGTAAATACAGCCCACAGAATATCTTAGCATCAGGTAAATAGCCACGACTTACTTTCATCCGTTGCTCAATCCAATAGGTGCCTGCATTATAAAAACCATTATACACCATCGGAAAATAATAATCTAAATGCCATGCTCCCCAGTCTTGGCGTACCATTCGGCGCGACATATCAGGGTCGGGGAAAAGCGCTGCACTTAACTTTAATTCTTTGGTTTCGAAATTACGTGCTATATGATTTACAATCTTTGTAATTTGATTCATTCGAAATTGTTGCCATAAAGAGTCGTTGGCATAATCAGGAATATCGTAAGGCGATTTGCCATATTTTATTTGAAAAGCCTTAATCATCTCAGGATGATAACCATAATCGAATTGAGGCATCACGCTATCTTGTGTTAGCTTATATTTTGGTAATAAACCTTTGGGTAGAAACACGTCCACATAGCGAATATAGTCAAGATGAATTCCACTTAGCCCATCAATGCGTTGTAGTTTTGAAACTTTATCTTCAATTAATGATTGTGTTTCGGGTAAAATGGGACTCATAAATTTATAATAGTTCACATAGGCTCTTTGCTCGGCAAGTGACTTTCCCTCGGCATTTACACTTAATAATTCTTTTGGAGCATCGCTACGATTCATGGTCCACATCCAAGCGTGAATTTGAATATTATATTTACGAGCAATCGGTAGCGCATTTTTTAGTGATTTTGTATTTTCTCGCATTAAAACACCGTGAATCCCAATTTCATTTAGTTCCGAAAATATGCTATCCCATTGCGCATCGGAGTAATTTGGGTGGGCATGCATCCAAACCCAAAAACGGGGGCTGGATTTCATTTTTGTACGCCAAATACGTCCTTTTTCATTTATATTCACTTTCTTCCAATCTTGTTCATAGCTAATGATATACCCACTATCATAAATATCCAAATGGAGTCGATTGGCTAAATTCTCTGGTAGTTTGGAAGTGTATTTTTTATTTTTTGCGAAATAATTCCGTTGAAAATAATAAGCTTGTAAAAGCTGCATTTTAATATCCCATAAAGGGTCAGGACGGGCTGTAATCTCTTTTGTGCCAGGTTTGTATTTTGAAAATTGTAAATAGCCCCAATATTCAGGTCGGTGCATATTGATTGCCCATTGTGGCGACCACACCCAATTGTGTTCGGGCTTTTTAAGTTTTTTATACTTCTTACCTCTTATTTTCGTATCCCATTCCACCCGGCTATAATTAATACGCCAAATATGTTGGTCTGCTACGCCTTTTTGAATGCAGTTTAAGGGAATGGCAATTTCCATAGTCCATGCCGAATCCTCTTTTCCTTTAGGATTATTAATACTTCCATATACCATCGTGGCATTTTGCAAACCTTGGCAATTCCATTTCAAATCGGGTTTAACTTTGTCGCGGTAAGGACGTTCTAAAAATAAATCCCATTTTTTGTTTAGGGCGTTAAACTCAAATTCGTAGTAATTATGATTGTCCCCATTGGGATCGATAAAAATTTCGAAATCATTATCCACATACATGATTTTCTCATCTTCGGTTACATTTGCCCAAATATGAGGCTCTTGCATATAGGCTGCCACATAAAGGAATGAGTCACTCCAAAGCATTTTTACTTTGGTTTGATATTGAGGTTTTGTATGAGTTGGCCCTTGAATATCTATAAAATCATCAGTCCATTTAGCAAGTTGCCAAACAGAATCATTGATATCTCCATCAAGTACAATTGGTTTATCAATATGGTAGCATACGTATTTCTTTGGCTGACTTATCTCTTGTGAAAATAAGTTAAGCTGAAATATCGTAAGAATGATTATTAATAGTTTTATACGCATTGGTTCTGAGTTAGAGCAACTTAGTTTTATGTGATTGTTGTGTTAAATATTCTATGTTTTTGCCGATTGCATGGGGCAATTATACTACATTTTTGCCGATTGCATTGAACAAAATCGAGTATTTGTATTTTTTCTAATAAAAAAGTGGCTAATCAGTCTCTTTTAAAAGATTTGCATCTAATCAGACTATTTTACAAATACTTAATATACCTTATTTTTAAACATACGTTGAACTATTACATTTCAACATTTTCTTTGTGAATCTTTGTGGCTTCTTTGTGGTTCTTTGTGAAATAGCCTCATTTTAATAGCAAACAGTTATTACACAGTTTACGCAAAGAAGTAAAAAGTAATACAAAGACTAAACATAGATTTCGCCGATCTTTATCGTCATTTGAAAAATTGAAAATTCTTGAAAAAGAGCAGGGCAAACGCATCTTAATATGTGAAAACTTTGGCATATTTGACACTTCCGTTAGCGGATATAGAGAGCTAGTTTCACCTAATATTCAAATAGATAAATGTATTTTTGAAGAGGTCCCTCCGTCAGCTGACGGAGGGAGTGTGTTAGCTTGTGAGTAAGCAGGGGGATTGATTATTACTCTAAAGCTTCTTCGTCA
>QNXT01000196.1 GCA_003973505.1 Bacteroidota bacterium | reverse complement strand
TTTCCATCCAATAATGGAACAAGGCTAATTCCTTGTGAAGTTGGCTCTGGAGCAATACCTGTTAATTCGCAAAGCGTTGGGAATAAATCCAATGATTCCATTGGGGTATAACTTTCTCCCGGTTTTTTACTTGGGTCGATAATGATAAGAGGCGAACGAGTAGCCTGCTCAAAATTAGTATGTTTACACCATAAACCATGATCACCTAAATGCCAACCGTGGTCGCCCCAAAGAACAATAATGGTATTCTTATCTAGTCCTTGCTTTTTCAATTCAGCAATTACTTTTCCTATTTGTGCATCAACATAAGAAGTCGCAGCATAATAACCATGAATAAGCTCGCGCTGTTTGTCCTCATCTAATATTCCGTACTCATCAAAAGCAGCAGGGATATCGGTATAACTACGTAACTCACCACTATTATGATAGGCAATTTCGGGCCCTCCTTTGGAATGTTTTTGATATTTAGCGAGTTTAATCTTTTTAGGATCGTATAAATCCCAATATTTTGAAGGTGCCACAAAAGGAAGGTGTGGACGTTTAAATCCAACCATTAACATAAATGGTTGGTCTTGTTTTGCAAATTCAGCAATCTTTTTTACAGCATCATTAGCTATACGACCATCATAATATGCATCGTCAGGCACGTCGGCTTTTTCGGTTGAAGGTTTGAAACTCTTTCGTAAGAAAGCATTTCTTTTCTTACCAGTTAAACCTTTGGCATCAGCCATCTTTTCGTACACTAAGCGTTGCGCACGATGTTCTTCCGACTGATAATATCCAATGATAGGGTCACCCATCGAGCCTTCCAATTCATGAGGTCCGCGATAAGGAAATGACCATGATTGTGGGTCGTATTTTTTATCTACACTTCGTGGGTCATAAATTTTACCTGTGGCAAAGGTGATGTATCCATTTTGCTTAAAATATTGAGGCATGGTAACCACATTGGGGTTTTTATCGCGAATGAGTGTATGCAAATCGGTTACCTGTGTGCGGTCTGGACGCCAACCCGTCATTACGCTGGCACGCGAAGGAGCACATACTGCTTGCTGAACGTAGTTGCTTTGAAACACAAATCCTGTTGAGGCTAATTTATCCATTACCGGTGTTTTGGCAAAGTTGTCACCAAATACTTTTATGGTCGGTTTCAAATCATCCACCATAATGAATAGGATGTTCTTTTTTTGTTGAGCATACAGGCTGGTGATGTTCAAAAGAACAACAGCCATGATCAATACTTTAATTACACTTCTCATAACTTTACTTTATTTATTAATTGACTTTTCCAAAGTCAGTATCTGTTATTTTTCGAAAACTTTCAAGGCCGGAGGTGTCCCCAACTTCATTCATCAACTGCGTTAATTGCTTTTTCAATTTCGCAATGGTGTCGGCATATTGTGGGTCGTTTATGGCATTATGCATTTCATCCGGATCTTTCTCCAAATCATAAAATTCCCAAACATCGATATTATAATAAAAATGAACTAGTTTATATCTTTTGGTGCGCATTCCATAATGGGGCTGTACATGATGCCAAAATGGCCATTCATAATAATGGTAATATACGGCATCGCGCCAATTTTTTACTTGCTGACCTTCGGCTTGCTTTGCAAAACTCATGCCTTGAACTTCTTTTGGCGTTTTAATGCCTGCAAAGTCTAATAGGGTAGGAGCGAAGTCAACATTTGATATTAAGTCTTGATTTGTACTTCCTTTCTTAATTTTGTTAGGATAACGCATAAGGAAAGGCATACGGAAGGAAGGTTCGTAGATAAATCGTTTGTCAAAGAATCCATGGTCGCCCAAATAAAATCCCTGATCTCCAGTGTAGATTACAATGGTATTATCAGCCAATCCATTTTTATCTAAGAAATCTAAAACGCGACCTACATTATCATCAACTGATTTAACGCAAGCTAAATAATCTTTTATAAAACGCTGATATTTCCATTTACGCGCTTCTTCTATGGTTTTACATCCCGGAGGCATAAATGCTTGCCCAGGATTGTTACCATATTCTTGCCATTTGAATAAGGTGTCACCAGTAAGTCCTTCTGGTGTAGGTAATTTCATATCTTTATGATTGAAGTAATCCATGGTCATCCATGTATCGCCAGCCGTTTTTTCTCGGCCTTTATAATCATCATTAAAAGTCTTAGGATAAGGCAAGTCTTGGTCGGGGTACATATTCACATAGGGTGAATCAGGGAACCAATTACGATGAGGTGCTTTATAGTGTAGCAATAATGCAAAAGGCTTATTTCCATCTTTCACTTTATTCAACCATGCCAAAGCAGTGTCTGTTGTAATGGTGGTACAATAACCTTTGATGGTATCTTGCTCGCCATTATAGTTATAAACAGGGTTATAATAAAAGCCTTGTTGTCCCCAATTATTATGATACATAAAGAAATCGAAACCACGAGGTTGGGTTCCTAGATGCCATTTTCCTACCATGGCGGTAGTATAGCCTTGGTCGTGTAACTCTTCGGTGAATGTCCATTGATTGGGGTTAAAATGTCCACCACTTTCGTTTTTATAATAGCCATTACGATGACTGTATTTTCCTGTAATAATAGCTGCACGACTGGGACCACAAATGGCATTTGGACAATATACATTATCAAAACGCATTCCTTCCGATGCCAAGCGGTCAATATTGGGTGTTGTAAAGAAATCGGCATAAATACTATCGTAAGCCGTAATTGCTTGCGTAGTATGATCATCACTCATGATGAATATAATGTTAGGGCGTTGCTCCTTTTTCTCAGACTTTGTTTTTGCATTATCGCAAGAAATACTAAAGGGTATTAATACAACTAAAATTGTATGGATTAAATAAAAATAAATATGTTTTGTCCTTCGAATATTCATGATAATGGTGCCGTTTGTTTACAAATGCTATTGTCTTTTGGTTTGTTTTTTAATAAGGTAAAAGGATGACACAAATTGCGCCACCCTTTTCCCTATTACAATGAAACATTATTTATTAATTGTTTATTTCAGAGTTTGTATTAATCTCACTAGTTGGTATTGGAAGATGCATTACAACATCTTTCGATGTTTCAAGTGTTACATCCACATTACTATTGAAATTAACATAATTATTATGAGGTAAAATTACTTCATTTTTGAACCAATCATAACCTCTACGACGGTTGTTGAACCAATCATGTCCTTCGCCTAATAATTCGTAACGATACTCATACATAATAGCTCTCCTAAAAGCATCTTGTCCGTTATTATATTCAGCTTGTGGAGTTTGTCCAACTCGAGCTAATACTTCGGTTACATATCCAAGTGCCTCGCCATTTTGCAATTCATTGGAAATTTCAGCAAGCATCAATAATAAATCAGCATAGCGATATACTTTGAAGTTTTGGAAGTTATAAGGTACTGTACTTTGTGTATTCTTTTCCCAATATTTGTAAAGGTAGTTAAATGCTGTAGCCATTTTTGCACGTTTTGTATCTTCAGGATAACACTTTTGGTATTTATTGTTATTTTGCTTCATATAACCTGTAACATAGGTTCCTTGGCGTCGAATAGTATCAGTAGGGTAAATGCTATCGTGAGAATCAATTAATTCAGCATTCATTCGTAGTCGGCCCCAAGTATTTCCCTTGGTAGCTTTACTTGCGGTAAATAGTTTTACATAATTACTGTTTGCTACGTCATTATATTGAAGTTCAAAGATGGCTTCATCTGTATTATTACCATCTTCCTCATCCCATAAAGCTTTGTAATCACTTAAAAGGCTATATTTACCATATACTTCTTTAGCAGCATCATAGGCTTTCTGCCAATAATTCTCTCCAGTTTGAGGTACGTCATCATCCGTAGTAGCCATAGTCATATACACTTTTGCTTCAAGCATGCTTACTGCTTCATTAGCAGGATAACCATCACGTTGTTCTCCAACATGATACATTAGTTTTTTTGCTTGAGCAATATCAGCTAATATTTGAGTGTAAATCTCAGATGTTGAAGATTTTGCTTTAGGAACATTGTGCATAGTAGTTTGTTCTATACGCAAAGGAACTTCACCCCAAAGACGAACCAAATTAAAATAGCTAAATGCTCTTAAAAAATAGGCTTCGCCAATAAAGTCGTTCATATCTGCCATGTCTTTATTAGTAGAATCGCTTATGATGCTTGTATTTTGAATAAAAGCATTACAACGATCAATGGCTGAGTAAATTCGGCCCCATGTTTTCTCGTTATAAGGAGCACTTGGTTGTGCTTTTAACGAGCATAAGAATAAGTTATCTGTAGCTGTATTGCTATTATGAATTCCAGAAACATAGAATCCAGAATTTCCATAAGTTAAATATAGGAAATTATAGCCGTAATAATCGAAACTTGATACAGCTTCATAAACTCCACCTAAGGAAGCTTTGGCATTAGTGACGTTCGCATAGGCACTCGCTTCAGAAAGAAATGGAGGGTCTTCTTTTAAGCAAGAGCTCAATGCCATGATTGATAAGGCACTAAAAGCGAGTATTGTTTTTCTAAATAGTTTCATATCGTAATTTTTTTAGTGTCAAATTAAAAAGTAATATTAAGTCCTAACATAAATGTGCGTGTATTAGGATAA
>QNXT01000162.1 GCA_003973505.1 Bacteroidota bacterium | reverse complement strand
TCGAAACCACGTCGTGTGAATCTTCGTGGACCAAGTTATACGCATGCAATTGCCTTATTAGAGAAAATGCTTGTGGGAACAAATATTGCTGATGTACACGCTACTATGGTGTCATTGCAAACTTGTCCTCCTGAAATTGAAAGATAGAAAATGATGTGTTGATGAGTTAATGTGATAATGAGTTGATGAGAGTAGGATACATTTCTAAACTACGCAAAACACATAACACAAAAACACATAACACAAAACACTATAAGAAATGAATATTAAAGATATTTTTACTCCTTTTACCGTTTGGAGTAGTGTGTTAAAAGATCCGGTAACTGTAAAGAATCCTCTTGAAAGAGAGGCGGCTCCTCGTTATCGTGGTTTTCATAAAAACGATATTGAAACTTGTATTGGTTGTGGTACTTGCGAGGCAATTTGCGAAAACCAAGCTATTGATTTGGTTCCTGTAGAAGGAGTTGAAACCAAGAGTGGTGATAGTGGTTTGCGTCCTCGAATCGACTATGGTCGTTGCTGTTGGTGTGCACTTTGTGTGGATATTTGTACTACAAATTCACTCAATTTGACCAACGAATATACCTGGGTGGATACCGACCCGGATGCTTTTATTTTCACACCTGGTGTGGATAAAAAATCTTGGGATGATAAAGAGGAGGGATGGCATAAACCCGTTCCAAATTATCATTTCTACGGTCAATCGCGTGTGCCTATGGGTGAATTGCATGCTGAAGAGCGTGTAGAATCTTTTGTGGAATTTGTGAAAGGTTATTCAAAACAACAGGCTGAAGCAGAGGCAGACCGTTGTGTGGCTTGTGGTATTTGTACTGCTACTTGTCCGGCACATATGGGTATCCCTGATTATATTGCTGCCATTCGTAACGAAGATATGGAAGAAGGAATGCGTATTTTATACGAAACCAATCCATTGCCTGAGATTTGTGGTCGTATTTGTACCCACAAATGTGAGGATGTTTGTTCGGTGGGAGTGAATGGCGATCCTTTATCAATTCGTTGGTTGAAACGCTATATTGCCGACCAAATTCCTGCTGATGTAGATAAGTATAATGAGATACTTAATACGAAGGATATTAAGAATAATAATAAGAAAGTAGCTATCGTGGGTTCCGGACCTTCAAGTTTATCGGCTGCTTATTATTTGGCTTTATTGGGATATAAAATCACCATTTACGAAAAATTGCCTCAAGCGGGTGGTATGATGCGTTATGGTATTCCTGAATATCGTCTTCCTTATGATCAAATTGATAAGGATATCGATTACATCCTTTCTTTAGGTGTTAACATTAAGTATAATGTAACTGTTGGTAAGGACATTACTTTAGAGCAGTTGCATAAAGAAAATGATGCCGTATTCGCTGGTACAGGATTGCACCTTGGACGAAGCACGCGTATTCCGGGTTCCGACCATAAGAATGTTTATCAATCGGTTGATTTATTGCGCAATATCGTAACGGGCGATCCTGTTCCAGTTGAAAGACGCGTAGTGGTTATTGGTGGTGGAAACGTAGCAATGGACATCACACGTTCTATGGCTCGTTTGCAAATGAAGAAATATGGTGAGGTAAATGTGATTACTACTTCTTTGGAAGATGAAGATCATATGCCAGCCGACCGCGAAGAGGTTGTGGAAGCTCGTGAAGAGGGTTGTACTATTATTCCAGGTTACGGACCTCAGGAAGTAGTGATTGAAGATGGTAAAGTAGTGGGACTTAGAGTTTGGAAATGTCTTTCTATATTTGATGAAAACCATAACTTTAATCCTAAGTTTGATGAGGCTGATGAGCGTATATTCGAAGGCGATATGGTAATTGAGTCCATCGGTCAAGGAATGGATTTAAGTTATCTTGATGGAGATATTAAAGAGGGAATTGAATTTGGACCAAGAGGAAGAGTTCAAACCAACGAAGATTTCCAAACAGCATTACCTTGGTTGTTTATGGGTGGTGATATTATTCAAGGCCCAGACGTTATTCATGGAATTGCCAACGGTCACCGTGCCGCTATGGCCATCGACGATTTCTTAAATCAAGGAAGATAGATATTTCATAAAAACGTTGAATCTTATGTAAATTTAAGGTTCAACGTTTTTTATTTTGACTACTTTTGTAGTTCTTAAAAATGTAAAAACATTAACACATTATAAAAATGGCAAATCTTACAACAAAATACTTAGGCTTAGACCTTAAAAATCCAATTATCGTTGGAGCTTCTGAGTTGACTAATTCAGTGGAAAGTATTAAAGAATTAGCACAAGCAGGTGCTGGAGCTGTAGTGCTTAAATCATTATTCGAAGAGCAGATTTTAATGGACTTAAACTCTGAGCGATTGAATAATATGACCGGTTCTTACGATCATGTGGAGAATCATTTGGGATTTTATCTAAAAAATCACTCTGTACAACAATATTTAGACCTTATTAAAGAAGCTAAAGCTGCTGTGGATATTCCTATCATTGCAAGTATCAACTGCTTTGATGAGAATGAGTGGATTGATTTTGCATCGCAAGTGCAAGAAGCCGGTGCCGATGCAATCGAGGTGAATCTTTTTGTAATGCCTGCCGATGTGGATACAACAGGTGAGGAGTTGGAAGTGAATTATATGAATGTTACCAAGAAACTTCTTGAAGTAGTGGATATTCCTGTTTCTTTGAAGTTAAGTACTTATTTTTCAGGTTTAGCAAATTATATGAAAGAATTAGCTACTGTAGGAGTAAATGGTTTGGTTCTTTTCAATCGTTTCTATTCTCCAAAGGTGGATATCGAAAAAGAAGCTATCGTTTCAGGAACTCATCGTACTACCTCTGCTGATAATGCTAATACACTTCGTTGGATGGGAATTCTTTCAGGCAAGGTAGATTGTGATTTATCGGCTTCTACTGGAATTCATACCTCGGAAGATGTGGTTTCAAACTTACTTATGGGAGCTACGACCACTCAAATGGTTTCTAGCATTATGGCTAATGGAGCTCAGCAGATTACAAAAGTATTATCCGGTTTAGAATCTTGGATGGATAAAAAAGGATATGCTACTGTTGATGACTTTAGAGGTAAATTAAATCAAAAGAATGTTAAGAATTCAATGATGCTTGAGCGTGCTCAGTTTATGAAATATTTTTCTGAGTAGATTCTTAATCTTAAAGATTATAAAATACTATAAGGCTGTTCGTCAATTGACGAATGGCCTTTTTTATTTCATCTTGATGTAATAAACATAACAATTTGCCTATTAAAATATGATAAATACATGCAAAATACCTCTTGTATTATGAACAAATGTTCATTATATTTGCGGTGTGAGGATGAATTATTAACTTAAAATATGATATTATGGAACGAGGGCATAGACGAGGACAAGGACAAGGACGAGGACAAGGACGAGGACAAGGAAGAGGATTAGGACAAGGACGAGGAGAAGGACGAGGACAAGGGTTAGGAGAAGGGAAAGGTTTGGGATTAGGTGGTGGAAGAGGCCGGAATAGAGGAGGGAGTTTTGGGATAGGTGGATTTTGTGTATGTGCTAAATGTGGAGAGAAAGTGCCGCATCAACAAGGAATTAAATGTACTACTCTTAAATGTCCTGCTTGCGGTCATACGATGATTCGTGAGGAATTGTTGAAGAAGAAATAAGTCAATTAATATGGCTATTGCTAGTGGGAAGGTTGTGATTGATAAATAACTTTCCTGCTAAAAATGCCATTATTCGTTCTAATACTCAATATATATAAACCGCTTGGATAATTCTGCATATTGAGCGTATGTTTATTTTTTAATGTTGATGGAATTTGTCGATAAAGTAATTGCCCCATATTATTATAAAGGCATATCTCCGTAATAGCTTTAGCTTCAATATTTATAATTCTCGAAGTAGGATTTGGATACACACTAAAACGATATTTATTATATGGTTGTTGAATTGATGATATCTGAAAAATGATACTATCATTTATAGAAAATTCTGAAGCCATGTATCCATTGTCAATTGCTTGTACCGACCATGATATTATCGAATCTTTGGGGTGAAAAACATAAAATGTGTCCGTAATATTTCCAAAATCAGCCATACGTCTAATTCCAGTCATTAAGTCGGATTTAGGTGATAATAAATTAATAGAATCTGATGAAGTTCCGATTCTCAAGTTATATGTTATTGCATTGCTTGGAGTTGTACTATCGGTTGATCTATTCCAACTTAGAATTAATGAATCACCTATTTGCATTGAATTCAATCCTGTAGGTGCAGTTGGTTTTGTATTTGCTTGGCCAATGGATGAATTGCTAATAATATTATTGACATAAAGTTTAGTTTGGTACGACTGAGTTAGGTAGTTACCCGCAATAATAATATCCAAATCTCCATCATTATCAAAATCAGCCCAGTCGGCAGTACTCGCTTGAAAACCAATAAATGGCTCATTGGTAAGCTCTACAAAATTATTATTCCCGTTGTTGACATATACAATAGCATCATGGCTATTTATCGGATATTTAGTGTGACCCGCAGCAAATAGGTCTAAATCACCATCTCCATCATAATCTCCCCATTTTACAATTCCTTGCGCATAGCCTACCAATGGAGAAGTAATTTGATTGGCAAATTGACCATTGGCCATATTCTTATATATCTT
>QNXT01000045.1 GCA_003973505.1 Bacteroidota bacterium | reverse complement strand
ATGGCTCTTGCTATTGTATCAATTGACGGGTATAAAATCCCCAATTGTTTATCAATTTTAGGGTAATAATATATTCCGGTTGCAATTCGTAATAATTTTTCTTTTTTTACAAGCCGTTGCAAAGCTTTTCGAATAGTATCATAGTTACCGAATTTAACAAAATCGGAAACAAACAATACTTGTCCTTTTTTTCTTTTTAAGATATTTTGTTCTATTTGTTTTGAGACTGTCACAATAATTATAATTTGTCCCAAAAATAGTGAAAAAATGGGACAAAATAAATCTGACATTAAATTTTATTTAGAAGGGTGAATTGTTTTACTTGCTGGTGATATAGAAAGATATAGAATAATTTATAATCGTGGTGAATGATTCAAGTTAAGTTTAGTGTTTCTTCGAGCCTTCGAGCCTTTGTGGCTAATGTATAGTACCAACCATCAAGACTTTCAATAAGAATGGTCAGAAAATAAGGAATAGATACTAAACAGTAGGATAAAAACACTTCACTATAAAGCAAATCGCATGCTAAATTTAAAGGCAAAATTGTCCCATTCGTCGATAAATGCATATGGACCTATTCGGTATAGAAATCCAATACCAATATTTGTAAGTCCTGAATTAAGAATGGAATTGAACATAATACCCGTTTCGAAATAGCCTTTTTCTAAAGTCTTATATTGAATATTCTGATAGTTTGAATTCGCGCTTAAAGAGCCCATCGTAAAATTGGCAATAAACTCTGGCTGAGGAATAAATCGTTTTTCACCAAATAAAAGGCTTCCAAAGTCGTGGCGGTAATAAATACTAAAATATTGATCACTTAAGAACTCATTCATCCTCATGGTTCCAAAACTATTTGGCGACTCTAAGTAGAAAGCAGCATAACTTCCACGACCATTATATAGTTGATACCATGGCATATTCTTATCTGCTTGGAGTACGCCTGCCTGTAACGTAAAAGAACTTTTCCCCAGATAGCGAATAAAAAAGCTCTTGCTTAATTTAGCATCAATACGGTTATAATCGGGATCGGTGGTTTGGTCTCCTGCATTATGATAGCGACCATGAGTATAGCGAATATTGAGTATGGGATATTTTGTTCCCAATGAGAATTGATAGATGGGGTTTCGGACAATTTTTTCTTTATAGGCAAAGCGGGTTTCAATATAGGCTTCTTGAAAGAAGGTTTTTTTACCAAGACCTGGTGTTTGAGATGAAGGAGGAATAGGGGAATCGAGCAATTGCATTTTTTCAAAATAACTATATCCTAATTTCCATTTAAAATTTGTAATTGCCTGAAAACTGAGTTCGGCATTTAGCATGTCGATATAATTCATTCTTTCAATTAAGAAATTACGATATAAATCGGTATTATAAAAGGAACTTTTTGTAAATGTTTCTTGGGCGGCACTCTCGGCCACATCGTGTTTGTATTGGAATGTAAGATGTGTTTCTGAAGCCCGATGTAAGTTAAAGCGAATGCTTCCCCCATATTTCCAGTGGTAGTCGTGGAAACCATAAGCAGCATAGGTTCCCAGCTGAAACCATGATGCTAAATTTTCATTTGTTTTGATAGCAGCACCGAGTCGAAATCCTTCAAATTTATTGTATTGCATAAATTTATCAATCTCCAAATTGAAAGGTCCCCAAGGAATGTATCCATTGCTCAAAGTACGCAATACCCAAAGTTTCTGATCAAAATTTTCGGCTTCGCCAACACTATCAATCACATGATAGGTTTTGTTTTCAAGGCTATCCAGTGGCATTACCCTATTGGCATTCCAAAACGCCGTATCTTGCTTGCTTGATTGCCTGTCGATATCGAGCACAATATTGCTAAAACGGACGCCTTTCATCGGTGCGTCCACTTTTATATTTTTTAAGTAAGATTTACCGATGCCCACTAATGCTTGCCCATTAAGCATAATGGTATTAAACAAAATGCTTGTGTTCAATTGTACAGGAAACCAATATTTTCCTTCGATTAATTCATATTTCTGTTGAATTCTCACACCCAAATCTGCCATGTTATCTGCGGGTTCTGCAATGACATTCTGAATGGCGTATTTATTCGTGTTTATGTAAAGTACACCACGCAGTCCATCAAAATGCTTTCCTTTATAGGGGCGGAATGAAATAACGAAAACAGAATCTTTTCCTTGATAAAGGGTATCTTCAATTAGAAAAAGATACTTTGATAAACTCCCCGGACTAATGGGATTTATATAATTTTTGTCTAAAACATTGATTTGAGGTTTATAGAAAGAGAAGGATTGAAATTGTGTAGCCACCATGGCAAACATGGGGTCTTTTAGTCCTGAAACTCTTGTGCCAATAACTTTTTCATAGTTCTTATCAGGGCGTTTAAACTTTCGTTCGGTAACACTTTCCATCATGAAAAGGTGTTGGCTCTTAAAAAAGTTCTTTTCCCATTCTATTGAGTCATTTTCGTTATGCGAAACCGAATCCAATTCATGAGCGTTTTGCATTGAGGTACCGATTGTAAGGCTATTCTGTCCTTTAATCAAGCTGTCAGCCTGATGTTCAGCAGTTGATTTTGCAGTGAAAATCATTTTATGGTAAGCTGTATAAGAAAAAGATGTTCGTTTTTCGGGATTGTTTAACTTTCGGTTTTTTACACAAAGACGAATAATACGATGTGCCGGATTTTCTCCTGGAAATATTTTTACCTCACTAAGATTATAGCTTTTGGGTTGCAGTTTAACTTTAAAGAAAGGGGTATGGATATTTTTTACATCAATAATTGTATCGTAAAAACCAACATAGGTAAAATGTAAGCTTTGAATATTTTTTAGGTTTTCTATTTCAAAACGACCATCAACATCACAAGATACGCCTCTTCCTGAATCATCAAAAAGAATATTTACAAAAGCCAAAGGATTTCCATTTTGACTATTTTCCACCTTCCCTTTTAGAGATTGTGCATTGCTGTATGATAAGATAAATAGAGTAATGAAAAAAAGTAAAAAGGAACGCATAGATATTATAAGTTTAGGTTATAGTGCCTTATGACTCATTAGCTTCATAAATATATGAAGACTATTTTATCATAACAATTTTGCATTATCCTTATGACGATCTTTATCGCGAAAAGTTTTCTTTTCTATGTTTTTTTTCAATGCTTCGGTTAAATCCACCCCAGTTTGGTTGGCCATGCAAATCAAAACCCAAAGTACATCAGCCATCTCATCACCAAGGTCTCTGTTTTTATCACTTTCTTTAAACGATTGTTCGCCATAAGTTCGAGAAATAATTCGAGCCAATTCCCCTACTTCTTCAGTAAGAATGGCCATATTGGTAAGTTCATTAAAATAACGAACTCCATACTTTTTAATCCACTGATCCACTTGCTCTTGAGCTTCTTGAATGGTCATAATATACTGTGTTTTATATAAATGTCGAATATACTATTCTTTGTTTTGAATAGATTGGCCTAAGAAAAGCCCCTCATTTTGCAAATGATAATTTCCATAATTGATAATGGAATCATTTACCGAAATGATAAACCAGGAAGCTGCATTTATTTGCAATTTAAAATGATGCTTGTTTTGAATAATTTCAGCATTCATAACACAGGGTAGCACCTTAAACTGTTTTTTTAATTCTTTATGCGTAATTAAAGTCGCATGTTTAATGATATTGCGAATTTGCTGCTCGTTTAAGCTCCACGATTGGCAGTTGCTATTAATTTCGTCATTGTTTGGAATAATGATACTTCCTTTATGGATGTTCTGTAAAATAAAGGGTTTTTCAGGGTGGAAATCATTAGGAGAAAGACGAACAATACTCGTATCCATATAAGGAACAATACCTGTGATTCCTTGCTGATAAACTCTTTTTTGAGGGAGAAGTAAGGTGTCAATATTTGAATGCAACATATTGATTTCAAATATATTATTTATGGTATCAACAAACCTCCATTTACCATCAACATAGAATAAAGAATCATCTATCAGAACGGTGCTTGCGAAACTTGAATCTTTATAAAGCACAATACTTAATTTATTGCCTCCGTCGGTAATATCATATTTGGCTTCGATTTGACTCTGATGATGTCCAATAATTTGAACCCGATCGAAGAATCCAATGCCATCTAAGGTTCTGAACATGAGAACCAATCCAAAAATTACTAATGCAATACCCACAATTTTATTTAGGATTATTTCTTTTCTCGGACGGAGGAAGCCTTTTATTTTATTACCGATATACGATTTCAAGATATCTGTTGCAAATACAACGGAGAAAGTTCCTGCGAAGAAAATAAGTGTGCTCTCAAGCATCTGGCCTTCAATAGCATTTTTGCCCACGAAGCCCAAAGCCCCAAACCAAAAAAAGAATAGAAAAGGGTTGGCAATATTCAGAAAGAATCCACGAATTGTATATAGAAAGAGCGGTTTGCCGGTAGGAGTGGTATGTTTAAGACTACGCCTTTTTAAGATTTCAGGTTTTTTAGCCCACGAAACGGAACCGAAAATTACCAGAATAATACCTCCGATAAGGCCTACATAAACTTTGTTTTGTGGGTCGTCGAATAGTTTTGCTCCTATGAGATAGCTAATGGTAACAAGAATCATATCGCTAAAAGATATACCAATAGCCATAGCAACACCATACTTAAACCCTTTAT
>QNXT01000305.1 GCA_003973505.1 Bacteroidota bacterium | reverse complement strand
TGGCCATATTACCCATTGAAAGAGCCGATTCGGCTGTAGGGGCTTCGGCATGTACTTTTTCTAGAGCCTTATAGTAAATGTCGCTATCAGTACATTTACGCATTTCGAAGAACTTAACAATCTTTTTTGCTAAATCTAAATTTTCTGGCTCAGCTTCTTGCTTTGGAGTATAATAGTTGACAAGCTTTTCGCAAGTTGCATAATTTTCAATACGTTTTTCCAAATAAGCTTCAACTGCTTTGAAGTTATTGTAATTACGTTTTGCTTTTTTAATTTGACTGGCACTACCTGCAGTTGTGTCAATATGCTCAAGATTATACTCTACAATATCCATTACCTTGATGTAGTTGTCGAAAACAAGATCACGAGGAGCATATTTTTTACTTACATACATCTCTGTACTCCAAAAATACTGCTTCAAAATACTAGCTTCTGATTTATAACCCATCATGGTTACTGATGTATCGAATAGGTGATAATAGGTTTTTACATCGTTTTTACGATATTTTGCAACTAACTGAGCTTGTTTTCCAATCAACATACCATCAGGACGTTTTGGGTCGTTTGGAAAAGTTCTCATTTGCTGAGAGTAAATTCCAACAAGAGTATCAACAAGAGCGTTAGCAAGAGCAGTATCTCCCTTTTCTTTAGCATGTTTTATTTCCCATTGTACAATTCGAATACCGTGAGAATACATATTCTTACTTACTCGAGGTGCATTATAGAAAACATAAGTCCATGGCTCTACGATAGACTGGGCAACAGCATCATCTTTATATTTAGATAATTTCCATTGCTTATAATATTCACGATACAAGCTTAGGTTCTTAACGGTTGTTGCACTATCTGCACCATATTTTGAACCGCCATCTGGATTGATAGGACTTGAAAATTCAGAATAATTTACATTGGCAGAAAGATTTCCTATTGCCATAAATACTCCTAATACAAGCACGAATAATTGTACTTTCTTCATTGCTTTCACACTTTTCATCATTTATAAATTTATTGTTAATTATATTTTGCCCTTTGGAACCAAGTGTTGCGAATTGAGATTCCAAGGTTCACCTTAAAATAATTCTGTTCAATTAGTCCGTCAGCTGTAGTACCTCTTCTTCCAAATTCAAATCCAAGGTCAACATGCGAAACGGTTAAGCTGTTTTGACGCAACGGAAACCCCACACCAAAACTTATGCCATAGTCATTAATTTTATGGTTTTTTAACTCTAAATAGGAGTCGAAAAAGCGTGCGCCAAGTCGATATTCAACGCCCTTCATTTTATAAGATCCCCCAATGTGATACGCAGTACTAGAGCTTAACGAATCGGTAAAGCCAAAAGATTTAAATTGTTCCCAGTTTTGCATTCTCATGTCAAAGCCAATCATCCATTTATTGCCGCCATATATTGAAAAACCACCGCCAATCATGGCAGGGATAACGGTTTCATTTACTTGTCCTTTGTTTAAGTATATTGTGTCTTTTACAAATTCGTAGCCATCACCTCCGGAAGTAAATGTTACTCCGCTTTGATTTAGGGTTGTGCGTAAATTTTGTTTGTTTGCATATACAAAACCCAATTGAAGGAATTTGCCATCGCGTTGTTTTAATTTGTCAGTCTTTTTATTTGTCAAACGTATTCTATACTGTGCTCCATAATCAAAATACATATCCCCAACAACCACTTCGCTGGTGGCTCTATATTTAAATGCATAAGCCACATCTGGCATTATGGTTTCGCGGTTGTATTTAGCTGTTCCAAAAACATAGGATGCATTTGCTCCAACAAATAGGTTTCGAAGAATCTTTACTCCAGCACCAAGATATACTTGGTTTAATCCTCCTGTTCCGTGATATCTATTTTCTACAGTGCCAATGGAATCTTGTTGTGAACTTCCACTTACATCATATCCCATAGCGCTAAAGGGCATCATGCCGGCACTCATTCTTAACCAGCGCGTAATAGGCATAGCAACCTTTAGGTGCCCTAAATTGAAGTAAGTGCTTTGTGCGCTACCTGTTGCCGACTTCGACTCTAGCATTAGGCCTGTAAATCCTGCATCCCAAACAAAACTACTTGAATCAATAGCTGCATATGAGGCCGGATTATTTGAATTTACTCTTGAGGCATCATTCAAACTGAATGAAATCCCGCCAAGTCCCATGGTCTTTGCATTATTATTTAAGTTTAAATCGCCAATGCCATATCGTGAGTAGGGAGATTCAATACGTACTTGAGCCTGTGCATTAATAACAATAAATGATATTAACAGCATGCTGACGATACTTAATGTAAAATTATTTTTCCTCATTAAATTTAAGAATTTCATTTAATCCTTTGACGACCAAATTTGAGTCGACAAAGATGTCACTTTTTATGCTTTTAACAAAATAAATACTTTCACCTCCGGTAAACACGATTTTTAGATGAGTAAACTGCTGTTTATAGAGTGTAATTAGGCCGTTTATTTCTGCTATTGCCCCATTCATAACACCCGATAGTATAGATGATTGCGTGTTATTTCCAATTAGTTCGTGTATATTATTATAGCTAACTAACGGTAGTTTGTCGGTAAAAGTATGCAGGGCTTTAAATCTTAAATACAGCCCTGGCGAAATACTTCCGCCAAGGTATTTCCCCTCTTTTGTTACCATATCAAACTTAATCGCTGTTCCGGTATCGATGGAAAGGACATTTTGATTAGGGAAAATGGAAGCTGCTCCAATAGCTGCCGAAAGCCGATCTTTGCCTAAAGTTTCAGGGGTTTTATAGGCATTGGTGATGGGGATTGGGGTTGTGCTATTTAATTCTATAAATACGAATGAGCTTTTTAACCATTGAATTATTTCTGGGTCGTGATCTATTACAGATGATAAAATGGCAGACTTTACTTTTGGGTATTCTGAAACAAGTTTTTTTAAGTCGTTCAGGTGGATATTTTCGAATCTTTTGAGAACAATAAGTTCTTTATCGTCAAAAATGGCACATTTTTGAAATGTATTCCCAAAATCCAGTATCAGTCTCATATTTTGTTGAATTGCGGCGCAAATATAAGGCTTATTTGCGTGTGTTTTTTGCTTGAATTCCCGAAAAGAAAAAATATTTTTTAAAATTGTTTTGTAGAAAAGAAATAATATATATCTTTGCAGCCGCTTTACAGGGTACCATAGCTCAGTTGGTAGAGCAATGGACTGAAAATCCATGTGTCCCTGGTTCAAATCCAGGTGGTACCACATAAAAAAGCAAGCTTTAAGCTTGCTTTTTTTGTTTTAAATCATTTGTAGTCATTCTATTTCGCCATCACAAATTCTTCATAATTATCCTGACTAATTACCTTTGTTTCAGAATCAGGGTAAGAATTAATAAAGGATTTTGGGAATTTAACCTTTACCCGAGGATTCCACTTAAACTCATAGGCAAATATTTTTCCTTCACGCTCTTCCAAATAATCAATTTCCTGCTGGGCTTGCGTTCGCCAAAAAAATCGATTATGATAGATTTTATGATAGCTCGTATATTTCATTCGTTCGCTTATTAGGAAATTTTCCCACAGTGCTCCAACATCGTTGCGCAGCGCAATGGGATTATAGTTCGAAATAATGGCATTACGAATTCCATTATCGTAGAAGTATATTTTTCGTGAAGCTTTAAGCTCGTTTCGCAGGTTTCTACTAAATGTAGTTAGTCTGAAAATAATAAAAGACTGTTCTAAGATATTTATGTAAGATTCCACCGTTTGACTATCCAATCCTATAATTTGCCCAAGTTCATTATAACTCACTTGATTGCCCAACTGTAGCGCAATGGCTTGTAATAGCTTTACAATTTTGTCAGACTTTTTTATTTTATTCCAAATAAATATATCCTTATACAAATAGCTATTAGTTAAAGTATTAAGGACTTCTTGCTCGTTTCCTTTATCGTTAATTACATCAGGATAATAGCCGTAAACCAAGCGGTGTTCGAGTAGATTCATTTCGTCGAGCATACCGTGGTGATTTACCATTTCTTCGAATGAAATTGGGAATAGTTGAAAATCAAATTTGCGCCCGGTAAGGGGTTCATTGATTTTGTTGGCCAAATCGAAGGATGACGAACCCGTAGCAATAAGCTGCACATCTTTTATTTGGTCTGTTATTAATTTTAGCTTGATACCGATATTTGTAATTCGTTGGGCTTCGTCAATTATCACAACTTTATGTTGGCCGATGATGGTTTTTAATCGTGCAGTGGAAATATCATCGAATAGGTGTCGAGTTTTTTCTTCGTCTGCATTTAGCCATAAATAGTTGTCAAATTTGTCGCATAGCTCATTTAAAAGGAAGGTTTTTCCCACTTGTCGAGCACCCAATAGAATAATCGCTTTGGATCGATGGAGCTTTTTTACCAACTCATCTTGCAGTATTCTCTTTATATTCATGACGATAAAGTATTAAATAATACTGCAAAGATATGAAAAAACATATTGTAATCGGAAAATCTGTATAAATATTCCGAACGTAATCGGAAAAACTTTATAAATATTCCGAACGTAATCGGAAAATCTTTAGGAATATTCCGATTTGACTTAGTCTTTACTCCTCGTAAAACTCCATAAGTCGTCCCATAAATATCGTATTCCACCAGTTTACCACTTCATCATATTCATCATCGGGAATATT
>QNXT01000110.1 GCA_003973505.1 Bacteroidota bacterium | reverse complement strand
TTGTAGAAGAAGCGGCTATTTTATTCGAAGCAGGCTTTGATAAATCGGTGGATAAGGTGCTGAGTATATCAGCTCCTTTGGAACAGCGAATTCAGCGTGTAATACAACGTGATAAAGCTACCCGGCAGCAAGTCCTCGATCGAGTAACAAAACAATGGACTGATGCCGAAAGAGAAGAAAAATCCGATTTCGTTATTCAGAATGGAAATAACGATAGGGTTTTAGATAAAATTTTAGAGATTCATAAAATGCTTTCAAAATAGAAAGGGCACTACCAAACCTGTTCTTTAGCGTGAACCAAATATGGAACTGCCAATTCGAACAAGTGTACTACCTTCTTGAGCTGCAATCATAAAATCGCCCGACATACCCATAGATATTTCACGGAAAAAGATGTCTCCTAAGAAGAAATCAAATCGTATATTTTGAAATATATCTCGCAAATACGAAAATTCCTGGCGAATTAGTTCGGTATCAAAAGTATTGCTAGCCATTCCCATTACACCTGTTATGCGGATGTTTTTTAGTTCCTTACGTTCGGGATTGTTCAATAATTCGTAGGCTTCTTCGGGGCTCATGCCAAACTTTGTATCCTCGCTTGCAATGTGAAACTGCAATAGGCATGAAATGATGCGGTCGTGTTTAGCCGCTTGCTTATTTATTTCTTTAAGCAATTTGAAACTATCAACTGCATGAATGAGTTTTACAAAAGGAGCAATATATTTTACTTTATTTGTTTGAAGATGGCCAATAAAATGCCAATGGATATCCTTCGGGAGTGCTTCGTATTTATCCCGAAGTTCAAGGGCTTTATTTTCACCAAAAATTTTTTGTCCTGCATCATAGGCCTCTTGAATCATCTCAATGGGTTTGGTTTTCGATACAGCAACCAAACGTACACTCTCAGGCAGTTGCCCTTTGATGCTTTTTATTTTTTCTCCAATTCCACTCATCGTAATAGCTTAAATAAGTTATTTTACTGAATAATAGCACCGTTTCGGTGAAACGATTGCCTCATCTTTTTTTAATGCTTTTAATGCCTTATCAACGTCTTTTTTATCAATTCCCGCTTGATTTGCAATCTCTCCCGCTTTTAGGGGTTCTTCCGATTTGCTCAAGGTACTTAAAACGATTTCTTTAATTTCCATAATTTCTTGTTTTTGGTTTTACAAAACTACAATTTATTTGATTGTGATTAATTCTTGAATCAAGCTAATTCTACAATTGAATTAACATTTTTAATAATCAATCATTTAGGACTTAGGCCTAATTTCTAAAGTGTTTTTTAGAAAACATTTAAAAGTGAAAATACTTGATATTTAAGGTGTTTTGGCTTAACTATAATATTAATCATCTAATTCATTTTTATAGATAGAAACAAGGTATTTTGAAATATATTTGCCTTTTCAATTATTAATAATCAGAATAACAATTACAATGGAAGATAATATTATATGCAATTGCCTTAATGTTTCAGAACACGAAATCGTGGATGCAATAAAGAATAAAGAAGCTACAACTGTACAAGATATCATGGATATTACGGGTGCAGGAACAGGCTGTGGATCATGTGTTGATGATATTGACGAAATACTCAAGCGCGAATTAGCGAAATAAGCTCAAAGCTACATAAATCCTATACTAAGAGTGTATAGGATATTAGATGTATTTAAAAAAATTAAAACCGCAATTGCGGTTTTTTTTGTTTGTGCTAAGTCTTTTTTGCTACCTTGCAAAAGATTCAAAATAGATAAATAAGGAATTATAAGGTATATAAAATGGCTATTATCAGTTCTATAGCAAGTTGGTTGTTGAAGCGGCGCATTTATGAAATAGCGCTTTATAAGGATTATCCACATCAGGTGCAGTTTGAGTGTTTTATAAACCTTATTCAGACAGCGGAGAAAACCGAATGGGGGCTTCGATATGATTACGAAAACATAGAAGATGTCAGTACTTTTCGTGAGCGGGTTCCTATTAATTCCTATGAAGATTTACAGCCTTTCTTTGATAGAATGCGAAAAGGTGAAGAAGATATTCTTTGGCCAGGTAGTATAAAATGGTTTGCAAAATCCTCAGGTACAACAAGTTCAAAGAGTAAATTTATTCCTGTATCAGAAGAAGCTTTGGAGGATTGTCATTTTAAAGGAGGGAAAGATTTATTGGCTGTTTATCATGAGGCTTATCCTGAAGCTGAATTTTTGAGCGGTAAAACCATTGGTGTTGCTGGAAGCGTACAGCAAGATGAAGATGGTGAAGCATATACAGGTGATCTATCAGCCATACTGATGTCTAATTTGCCTATTTGGGCACATTTCTCAAAGGCTCCTAAGCTTGCTATTGTGGTAATGAATGAATGGGAAGAGAAGCTTGAAAAGATAGTGGAGCATACCATTGACGAGGATATTCGTTCCATCAGTGGAGTGCCTTCGTGGATGTTGGTGATTTTACGTCGTGCTTTGGAGGTGAGTGGAAAGAAATATGTGAAGGATTTATGGCCTAATTTTGAATTGGTTGTACATGGTGGTGTGAGTTTTACTCCTTATCGAAAGCAATTTGAGGATATTTGTGGCCCCGATGTAAATTATCAGGAAGTATATAATGCTTCGGAAGGATTTATCGCCATGCAAGATGATTTTGAGCGTGATGATATGTTGTTGATGTTGGATTATGGTATTTTTTATGAATTTCTTCCCATGGACCAATTGGGAGTTGAAAATCCCAAAGCCATAGGCTTGGAAGAGGTAGAGCTGGGAGAAACTTATGCATTGGTCATTAGTACTAATGCCGGACTATGGCGTTACTTAATTGGCGATACAGTAGTTTTTACTTCTTTGAAACCTTTCCGAATAAAGATTAATGGACGTACCAAGAGTTTTATCAATGCTGTGGGTGAGGAGCTGGTAGTTGAGAATGCGGACCAAGCTATTTTGCATGCATGTGAGCATACACAAGCTGTAATTTCTGAATATACAGCTGCTCCCATTTATTTTTCTGAAGGAAAAAAGGCAGCACACGAATGGCTAATTGAATTCGATACGGAACCAAAGGATATTGAGGTATTTAATGAGTATTTGGATAATGCTTTAAAAATGTTAAACTCTGATTATGAGGCAAAACGCTATCATGGAATGATATTGCAAGAGCCGATTATTCGAATTTTGCCCAAAGGAACTTTTCTTAAATGGTTGGCTGCAAATAATCGTTTGGGAGGACAATATAAAGTGCCTCGTTTGTCAAATGACCGGAAAATAGTGGATGAGATACTGGCTTTGGTATAAAGTTTAAGCCATTAAAAGATAGGTGTAAATGGCGTAAAAGTGACAAGCACTACCCACTAATACGAGTAAGTGAAATATGGCATGATTATAAGGTATTTTCTCGTCGAACATAAATAATACAGCACCCACCGTATAAGCAATTCCACCACCAAATAGCCAATACAAAGCCTCAATGGGAAGCATCTCCAGCATCGTATTAATACCAATAATGGCAATCCATCCCATTATTACATAGGCTATTGCGGAAAGAATATTGTATTTACCAAAATAGAATACTTTGATTATAATGCCCACAATCGCAAACAGCCATACGATTCCAAAAATAACCCAACCGATGGTCGTATCGTGAAGTCCAATTAATACAAAAGGCCCATAGCTGCCTGCAATTAACAGATAAATGGAAACATGATCCCATACATTTAGTGGGTTTCTCCATTTAGGGTTTTGCACCGCATGATAAAGGGTAGATGAAAAATATAAAACCATTAAACTGATGCCATAAACCATATATATAAGCATATTCACGGTATTACCTTGCTTATACGATTCATGCATAAGAATGATAAATGCCGGAATACTAAGTATTGCACCAATTCCATGCGAAATGACATTGAGAATTTCTTCCTTTTTTTTGTAGGTGTTATGAGCGGTTGTCATGCTGGTTTTATGTTTGATATTTTTAGAATAACTAAGAAACTCTTCTAATTATTATATCGAATTGTATATAATTATTTATTTAGCCTGAAGTTGACTCTTCCCCGTTTTGAAAGTAAAATACTTTTGAGCTATAAAGCTGTATATAATTGATATAAAAGTTGTTAGTATTTTTGAAGGCGTAGGGTAGATGCCCATCGTTTCAACGAAGAATTTAAGTAGAATGTAGTTGAGTATAATGGAACCCAAAACGGTTAATCCGTAACGCATAAGCTGTTTTTTGCCTCGAAGTCGCGATTGCGTAAAAGTGATGTATTTTGCCAATAGAAAACCCGTAGAAAAAGTAATGGGGAATACCATTAAAAAAGCAGCGATATGTGGGGAAATAACGATAAATCCTAAATTTAGATTTTGCTCGTCGAGTACAAAATGAAAAAATACAAAGTATAAAAGAATGTCTAATACAAGGTTTCCTCCTCCCGTAGCAGCATAACGGTAGGTCTCTTTTGGCAAAATCGATTTAAATGGTGGATAGAAAAAATCTAAAACCCCGTTAATTGCTTTTTGAATGCCTTTTAATACTGTCATCTATTTTCAATTTTGAAGCTGCAAAAGTAGAGTAAATTTTTATTTGTGTATTCTTGAAAAGTTAATTTTCTGAAGGGAATTTTCAATAAGTAGAATATTAGTAGGCTCATTCAAAAAGTTTCATGCTTTGACGATAAAGCCA
>QNXT01000060.1 GCA_003973505.1 Bacteroidota bacterium | reverse complement strand
ATCTATTTTTGCATTTTTCATTTCAAAAACTTTCATTGATTTAATTAAACGCCCTGACAAATCTCTAACCAGTATCTCAGAAATTCCTTTAGAGGAGGATATATTGATGAAATCAGTTGTAGGATTTGGATATATTATGGCTTGTTTTGTTGATTCTTCATTTATTCCTGTAGTTTGATTAGAAATTGTGACATCAGTTGACCCGGTAACCGATGTCCCATCATTTGCAACAGCAATTACAGTAACTATTCCGTCTCCTACAGCAGTTAGTAAGCCGTTTGCATCAATAGTTGCAGAACCTGTAACATTAGCTACCGACCAAGTTACTGAATTATCCGTAGCATTTGTCGGTAATACCGTTGCTACCATTTGGAGTGTTCCTCCTGCCGTTGTAATTGTAGAAACCCCACCTTGTCCTTGTACTGTGATTGATGTAACTGGAACATTTGAATTTTGATTGGAAATAGTAATTACAGTAGAACCAGTTACATTAGATCCATCATTTGCTGTAGCTGTTACAGTAACTGTTCCATCTCCGGTAGCAGTTAACAATCCTGTAGCACTAATAGTTGCAGAACCTGTTCCATTAGTTACCGACCAAGTTACCGTATTATTTGTTGCATTTGTCGGTAATACCGTTGCTACCATTTGGAGTGTTCCTCCTGCCGTTGTAATTGTAGAAACCCCACCTTGTCCTTGTACTGTGATTGATGTAACTGAAACACTCCCCATATCTCCAGCATTTATTGGAGTATTTGGAGTAGCGTTATAAGCATAATCTTTATAAGTTACATTACCAATGGCATCAATATTTACTCTTACCCAGCCATAATATACATTAGCTCCTCCAAGATTAAACTTAACGGCCATATATTGATCTGTATTAGCTATTATTGTTGGATTATTTCCTGCTGCAGAAAAATCTCCATTTGGATAAGCGTCTCCTTGACCTTCCCAATTATTTGAAGCATCTATTACAAAACCTTGTGCTACAAAACTAGGAACATCCCAAGAGTCTCCTGTACCACCATTAAAACTACCTACTGCATGGATATTATTATCTGCTCCATAAGCAAAATATTCAATATAGTCCCCTAGTTTATTTTGTGTTGTTATATCAAATTCATTCGTGTTGTCTTGGTTAAAATCAATACCTGCGGGCTGACCATCAGGAACAATATCTGTATAAACAATTTGTGCTTTTACATTAAAGACAAAAATTGCCATAAGTACGGGTAAAAGTAAATTTGTTCTTTTCATTTTTCTATTTTTTTATGTTAATAATTTATTTATTGCTTAATTACTTTTTTAGTAAATTTTTTTGTTTTGAATATGTACATTCCTTTGGGCAAATTTAGTGTATTTATTTCAATCAATACTTCGTTAAAGAATCAAGCAGCAATAGTTCCGTAAGTAATTAGTTCTCTGATACGGTTATTATTTTTTAGTTTGTTCGCAGGAATACCGAACACGCTAATAAAACGATCAAGCAATAACTCATTGTGATACATAGTTTTAATATCACTCATAGAGAAAGCAGTTCTTTGATCTTTAGGAATACTTAACCAATGCGTAATTTTGGCAATATTAACAGTTGAAAGTGCGATATTGAAATGGAATTCCAGTTTATTTTGACTTCTTGCTTGACAATCGTGCAAACCTGTAAACTGTTTAGCATCCCGATAAATAAACTCAATTTGAAAACGGCTTTTGTAGTAATCTAAAAGTAGTTTTGTTTCAAGATTGATATCTGTAGAGAAATAAAGCTTATATGTCCATTTACCTTTTGATTTAGTATATACAATTACCAAGTTAATTATTCTCTTTAATGATTTTGAATGAACCTTTGCTTGCAGGACTTTACTTTTTTCAGATTCATGAGCAATATTAAAATAATTCAAATCCAGATTATTATAGTCTATTTTACCTGCAAATTTCCTTGGACGACCTCTCCCTTTTTTCTGTTTACCTGTGAATAAATATTGTAAATAAGCATCTGTACGTAATCTTGATACTACTTCAAAACCATTATTATTCATAGCAGATACAAACGGTTCTTTTGAGAAATATGCATCAGCAACAACATATTTTGAAATTTGAAGAAGCTGCTCTTTTCTTTCAATTATGATGTTAGCGTAATGTTGCAATAATGCTCCTTTGGCTAAAGTATTAGGTGTTTGAACTGCCTCCAAATGAAATCCTGTATGATTATCAATATCAATTGCTGCAATCCCACTTATTTCAAGCCCCCATTTACTTTTGCCTGCAACACCTGACCAATACCAGCCAACACCAGCCAACACCTGGAGTAGACTTTCCACTCTTTGCTATATAACTTGGGTCAAAAGCTATTATATAATGACCACTACCATTTTCCATAACAAGTTCTTTATTAAAACTTAGGTGATCGAAAGAATTTTCAAACTGATTACGAAATCGCTGCTCGCTATGCTTGCCAAACCTTCCAAATTGTAAAAAGTTCAATCTTCCTTTTATGCTTAAAAATAAAAGGTAAATCTCCAGAATAAAATCTGATTGCCATTTATTTACATTTTGCATTTTGTTCAATGCTTTTTTTATATGATATTTGTAGTCGGTTTGTCCTTTGATAATCATAATTTAGCTGTGTTTTGTAACTTGCTAAGTTACTGATTATCAAGGATACAACCTATTTTTTAACACTTATTTTGTTGATTATCAAATATTTGTATTAAAACTTATCGAACTATTGTAAAAATGAGTAAAATTAATTTGTACACATCTTTAAAAACAGGTAAATCGTAATATAGTGCCATTTCAAAAAAAAAATCGACTGCTACGCAGTTTAATAGTTAAATAGATAAATTGTTAAAAAGCCCTAACCGCACGAACTGACAAGGTACTATTCTTAAGGTAGACGTTCGCGTTTCCATAGTAGAAATTGAAGTTGGACGCACTTGTAGTACCGTACTCCGTACTACTCCAATAGGTAGCTGTTTTTGATAGCAATGTAAATCCACCAGCACGCAGTGCTTTATTTGTAGTAAAACGGTTGTAATACAATAAACCTAATTCATCAATAGAAGGTAAATACCAATCAGTAAAACCGCCATCAGTTAATCCGTTTACATAATTTGCCGCTGCACTATTTGTCATTAAGGCTGTATTGTATGCTCCGTCTTCTGTTCTGTTTGCATTGGTTAAAGTTCCACTTGCTTGCCAAACTGCTGTACTTTCAGTTTTGTTTACTATTAAACCGTGTTGCGTTCCACTTGCATCTTTGTATATGTAATAGACAATACCTCCAAGTGTATCTTGTCCTAAATAAAATTTATCAGTATTTCCTCCACCTGTTGCATTTACAACATAAGGGTTTGCAGTAGTTCCGTTACCTGTTACAGTTACATTTGTCCCTGCTGTTACTACTGTATGTGCACCTGCTACATATCCTAAACCTGCAATACCTGTAGAGTCAATATGGGTGTCGGTGTCAATGGTATGGTTGTTCCAATTGGCAGTATCAGCTGCTGTAATTCCAATAGCAACAGATGCTCCGAATATTGGGTCGGTTTCGGTATAATTAACCGTTCCTGTTATGCTTTCTGCTGTTTTGGCGTGTAAAGCATAAGGTACGCTTAACAATTGGCTTGTGCCTGTAATGGTGTAGTTTGCACCTCCGTTCAAATCAGTTTCTGTTTTAATAAAATAAGGTCCTGCTGTCCAATCTATGGTGGTGAAATCTCCACTTATTACTGTTCCTGTTCCTATTTCAAGGCTTACTAATCCGTTGGCATTGGTGGTAGGCGTTTGTCTTTCTACATAAACGGCTGTTCCTGTTGCGGTGGTTTGCAAAATACTTATTTGCATTCCTACGGCTTGGTTGGTGGTTAAATTGTTACTTGCATCTCTTATTACGGCTTGGTAACTCATTTTTTCGGGTGCTTGTGCGAATACGCTTGCTGTTAGTATTAATCCTGCTAATATGGTGTATAACTTTTTCATTTTCTTTAATTTTTTATGACTTTAAATGTTTTAATTGATTGATTGTTTTTAATTACTTTAACAAAATAAGTGGCTGCCTGTTGTGCTTCTAAATTAATGTTGGTAGAAGTACTTTGTAGCGTTTTACTTTCTATTAATTTACCTTGCATATCGTAGAGTTGATAACTTAAATTGGCGTTATCTTCTACTTTTAAGGTTAAGTAATTGGTGGTAGGGTTGGGGTAAACCGATAATTCTAAATTTATGGTTGTTTCGTTAATACCTACCGTTGTAGAAATTTCGTAAGGCTGTTGCACGCCTTGTGCTACGCTTCCGTTTGTTCCTGTGTTGGTGGTATAAACTACTTGTCCTACCGAGTAACTGGCTGTTCCGCCACTACCTGTCGCCTCACCGCCTGTGGCTGTTGGGCTTTCTTGTGCGTGTAGTCCTCCCAATCCTAAGAGGAGAAGCGCAATACTTGTCATTGTTTTTTTGTGTTTCATATGCGGTTTATTTTAAATTAGACTTCAAATATATTATTATTATTATGCGATTTTTTTGCTGGTTTTGGTATGTTGGGTAACGGGAGTCTGCGCACAAACACCCAATTATTCCGCTAAGTTACAATATTAACCCATTTAAGCGCTTTAGAGCGTGGTTAAAATTTGATTTTGATTTAGCAAGCAAATCTTAGTTTGTGATTTAAGCTTCTTAAATCGCTGCTAAATGCCCCTAAAAACACCAAAAAAATCAAACAAAGCTCCTTGAGGTAGCTTTTGAGGGTT
>QNXT01000258.1 GCA_003973505.1 Bacteroidota bacterium | reverse complement strand
TAAAATAATGGATGGGCAAGCTGAGGTAATTACAGAACGCTGTATTGCTTGTGGCAACTGTGTCAAAGTTTGTAGTCAAGGGGCAAAAACCTATATGCAAAATGTGGATGATGTTTTGAGTTTATTAGATTCAAATCATAAAACAGTTGCTCTAGTTGCACCCAGTTATGTTGCCGAATTTTTAGAATATGAAGATGCAGGAACCGTAGTTGGAATGCTAAAATCATTAGGTTTTTATAAAGTAACAGAGGTTGCTTTTGGAGCCGATTTGGCAGCAAAAAAATATAAAGAGCTACTTGAATCAGAGAAATTTGAGCATCTAATATCATCAGATTGCCCTGCTATTGTAAACTATATAGAGAAATTTCATCCTGATTTAGCAAAAGATTTGGCAACCGTTGATTCTCCATTAATGGCTATGACTAAAGTAGTTAAGAAAAAGTATGGTGAAAATATTAAAACGGTTTTTATAGGTCCATGTATTGCGAAAAAGACGGAATCAAGTTTATTAGATTTTGTACTTACATTTACCGAGCTAAGAGAAATATTTCATTTTAAGAAACTAGATAGTCAAAAAATCACAGCTCAAGAATTCGATCCTCCTATTGGCGGGAAAGGTGCTATCTTCCCGGTAAGTCATGGTTTGTTACACAATATGGATTTATCTGACGATATTTCTGAAAATCAGATGATTGTTGCTCAAGGAAGAACTTATTTCAAAGACGTAATCGAAGAATATGAGAAAGGTATTTTAGATGCAAAATATTTGGAGCTTCTTTGTTGCAATGGTTGTATCATGGGACCTGGAATGACTAAAAAAGGCAAACGTTTTCTTAGAAGAGATAAAGTTGGAAAAGCAACCAAAGAGAAATTAGTTAAGCTCGACAAAAAAGAGTGGAATAGTCAAATAGAAGCCTTCTCAAAACTGGATTTTCATCGCGTTTTTAAACCCGATGAAATAAAGTCAACAGTCGTATCCGAAGAAGCCATTAATGAAATTTTGGTTTCTATGAATAAAACAAAACAATCGGATTTGTTGAATTGTGGAGCATGTGGTTATGAAACTTGTAAAGAACACGCATCGGCCGTTGTACAAGGGCTAGCCGAAGAAGAAATGTGTTTGCCTTTTACAATCGATAAACTTAATAATTCAAATACCGAATTGGCTAATACAAAGCAAGCTCTTAAACAATCGGAAAAACTTGCCAGTATGGGCCAGCTTTCAGCAGGTATTGCACATGAATTGAATAATCCTCTTGGAGTTATTAGCATATATTCTAACATCTTAAAAGAAGAAGCAGGAGTAAACTCCCCAATTCAAGAAGATTTGGAATTAATCGTTAACCAAGCCGATAGATGCAAAAAAATCATTGGTGGATTATTAAACTTTGCGCGTAAGAATCAAGTTGATTTAGTTGCTACAAATTTTGAAAAATTCGTAAAAAGCAGTCTTAAAAGCATCATTAAACAAGACAATATTAAGATTGTATTTAATAGTAGCTTAAAAAATAATATTCTTGAAATAGATACTGAGCAAATGATGCAAGTACTCACAAATTTGGAGAAAAATGCAGTTGAAGCCATGCCCGAAGGAGGCATATTAACAATTAATTTATCAGAAACCGAAAACAACATAATTTTAGAAATTAAAGATACAGGTGTAGGAATTCCTAAAGAAAATATGGATAAAATATTTACACCTTTTTTTACAACAAAACCTATTGGTAAAGGTACAGGATTAGGATTGCCTCTTATTTACGGCATTGTAAAAATGCATAAGGGACAAATAAAAGTTTCATCGAATACCGATAAAAGTGTAGGCGAAACAGGAACTTGTTTTACTTTAATATTAAACAAATAAAACTTACAAAAATGGATACTAAAAAAATACTAATTGCAGACGACGATCAAGACCTATTATTACAAATGGAATTATTTGTTAAAAATATGGGCTTCGTAGTAGAAACCGCAAATTCACAAAAAGAAGCAGAGGAAAAGCTTAACAGCTATAATCCCGATTTATGTATTTTCGATTTAATGATGGAAAATAAAGATAGTGGTTTTATTTTAAGCTACAAATCGAAGAAAAAAAATCCAGAAGTTCCTGTAATTATTATAAGTTCGGTAACCGCAGAAACGGGTATGGATTTCAGTTTAGAAACAGATGCAAATAATACCTGGTTGAAAGCCGATTTATTTCTTGAGAAGAATATTAGAGCCGATCAATTGCAGAGGGAAATGCGCAAGTTGATGAAAATATAAGCTAATAAATCAGAGATTTACTTGGAAGTAATAAGATAAAAATATATGAGCACACTAAAATTATTAATTGTAGATGATGAACCAGGCATTCGCTCAGGGATAACTCGTATATTAAAAAATCATAAGGTAAATTATCCGTTCTTAAACGAAGATTTCTTTTTTGAAATATATGAAGCAAAAACGGGCGAAATTGGTTTGGATATTATTAGAAAACAGAAACCAGATATTGTATTATTAGACAATAAATTACCTGGCATTTCGGGTATTGAGCTTCTGGAAATAATTAGAAAAGACCATTTAGACATTTATGTAATGATGATAACATCTTATGCATCTTTAGATTTAGCTGTGCGGGCAACAAAAAATGGAGCCTATAGTTTTATTCCTAAACCTTTTACTCCAAGCGAACTAAAATCGGCTATTAATGAGTTAACGAAGCATTTATTTCTAAAACGGGTAACAAAAAAAATGCAGGAATCGGGCAAGGAAGTTCGATTTCAGTTTTTATCTATTCTTTCGCATGAGCTTAAATCACCCCTAAATGCTATCGATGGTTATTTAAATCTAATGAAAGACCGTCAGTTAGGTAATAATTTAGATAACTATAGCGAAATGATTGAACGATCCATTATTAGGATAAAAGGAATGCGTAGTTTAATTATGGATTTATTGGATTTAACGAAATTGGAGTCGGGTAAAAAAACTCAAAAAATAGAATCCGTAGATCTTAAAGAAATTGCAACAATGGCCATGAATACAATGGAACCTATGGCTATTCAGCAAAATATTAAGTTAATATTAAAAGCCGATAAGCAACTAATTATAAAAGCAGATGCAGATGAAATAGAAATAATATTTAATAATCTAATTTCGAATGCTGTAAAATATAACAGAGAAAATGGCTCTGTAATAATTAGTTTAACTCAGAATGCTAATGAAGCTAAGATATCTGTTAAAGATACAGGCATTGGAATGGAGCAAGAAGATGTTGATAAATTATTTCATGAATTTACACGCATAAGAAACGAAAAAACGAAACACATTTCTGGTAGTGGCTTAGGTTTATCTATTCTAAAAAAAATGGTAGATAAATACAATGGAAAAATTGAAGTCAATAGTGTTTGGGGAGAAGGAACCGAATTTATTGTAAGCCTACATTCACTGTAAAAAATAAAGGTGGAAAATCAAAATTGACTTTCCACCTTTTCAATAGATTAAAACAAAGTACTTATCTGCCTTCAGGCATTTTTAGTGCACCAGGCTTTACACTTTGGATATATAAATCGAAAATTAAAGTGGTTTTCCTTGGAATAACCGGAGGACGACCATCTTCGCCAAATCCCAATTGATAAGGGATAATCACTCTTGCTTTTTCACCCTCTTTCATATATTCAACAACCTCTATCAATCCGGGAATCATGGTTTTACTACCTGCAATAATGCGTAACGAATCATCACGCTCATAGGTTGACTCCAAAATCTTTCCATCTTCGAAATAAGCAACATACTTTACAAACACCGTATCATTATTTACAATGCGTTTACCATCGGTGGTTTTTACTTTTATGTATTGTAAACCTGTTTTGGTAGTTACCGTGTCCAAACCTGTTACAACATATGGTTTTGGTATTGCATCAGGATGAATAGCCATCATTTCCACATCAAATACTAATTTCGATTTTGCAGGAATAACAGGTGGAGGTATATTATTAGTTTATAAATTTAACAAAACATTAAACAAACAAAAAGCAACACAAATATATAATGTTTTGAAGCATATTTTGCTTGATACAGATAAAGATTTGATAATAGAATTAAACAACTATGATCAAACACTGTATTATAACTTAGATATTACTACATTTGACATAACTCATACCCAAAGATTAATTGGTACAATAAATAATAAATATAATAATTTTGAGACATATGAATTAAATATTGGAAGTTATCTAAGACATAAAAAATATTATACTGTTGAACAACAAGATGTATTGAATCATTCTATAATAATGCATAAAAAAATAAATACAATTAAAAAATCATTTTATAAAGAAGAAGTAATATTAAATATAGATAATTATTTAAAAGATTATAACAAATTTGATATACAAGATTTGGAGGATATAGTAGTATATAATAATATATCGAGAGATGCATTATCAATTTATAGTTCTATACCGAAAGAAATAAAGGACATCTCAGTAGCAATTTGTCAAAAAGGACCTCATCAATTCTTAGAAAAAATATTAGGTATAACATTTCAAAAAATAACGACCAGATATTCTAAATTCTTAGATCCTTTACAACCAGAACAACATGCTTCAGTATCTTTATTACATGATACTAATACAGGTGTATTACTTATATCTGATTATCATAAAAACAAAATATATAATTTTTTAGAATATATTGTTCTTGTAAAAAAAGAAAGAGATAAAAATACATCTTACACGATAAGTGATGCTATAACAGATATTCTTTCAATAGATAGCAGTA
>QNXT01000153.1 GCA_003973505.1 Bacteroidota bacterium | reverse complement strand
GCCGCAATAATAAAGCTCTTTCCTAATAATTCGGGAAGCAGATGTTCCCCTATGTATTGTATATCTAAAAGCATTGTTTTCTCCTTAAAATCTATGTGCCAAAGGTAAACCAATTTACGATTTAGGAATATGATAAAAGGCAGCTTTGAAAGCTTATTTATCCTTCGAATAAAGAAGTAGAAAGATAAAAGCCAACTAAGTATTAAGAGATTGCGAAATTTTACAAATCTTTAACTTTAAGCACATTCCGATTTTGGTTAACTTATGTAAATAAATTTATAATGGAAAATGCCGAAAGCATATTTAGTGTATATTGTGGGAAAAAACCGAAACTACAGGGTATACTAATATTATGGGGCATACTAAGAAAGACTAAACATTATACAAATTAACAGAAAAAAAGGGAGAAACAGGTATTGGAACGTATTATGAATTAAAAGGGCTCAAAAAGGGCTCATAGGGCTCAAAGAGGGTTCAAAAAAATAACAACAATCCTAGCCCCTAACAAAAAACATAGTGCATTTGGCAAACACAGCTAAACCCCTAGATGAAAGCAAAAAATATATTCCCATAACTAGCAATTCTTATAAATTTGCACCCACCCTTCCACAAGAATATTTCCTAAGAAAACACTTTACATTAATTCCCTACTTTTGTGCTCCATGAGCGAAAAACAAAAAGCACATACGGCCTTATTTATTGCCACACTTTTATTTGGCGGGAATTATTGGGTGTCCAAAATTTTGGTGGATACACTAAGTCCCAATCAATTGGTGTTTTTTAGAACCATCGGTGCAAGCATACTTTTTGCGGGAGTGTATTTTATTGGGCAACGACCAAAGCTAAACAAAGGGGAACTGCTTCGGCTTTTCTTTGCAGCCTTTTTTGGAATCGCAATAAATCAATTGCTATTTTTCAATGGTTTACGTTTTACAAGTCCTGTAAACACTGCCATTATTCATGTATCGAACCCCATTATTGTATTGGTTCTGAGCTTATTGTTTCTACATACGAAATTATCAAAATGGAAAATTGCAGGAATCTTTATTGGAGCCATTGGAGCTTCTATTTTGATTCTCTATCAGAAAGACCTGGTTTTCAAGCCTGAAAGCATCAAAGGCAATCTGATGATTTTAGGAAATACCACAGCCTATGCCGTTTTCTTAGTGATTATGAAACCCATACTCAAAAAATACGATACCATTACAAGCATGTTTTGGGTGTATTTGTTTGGCGTAGTATTAATTATTCCTTATACCTATCATGATGTGCTAAGCATCAACTGGCAAATGCTTTGGGGTTGGTCTGCCCTTTCCTTATTCTATATAATTGTATTGGTAACCTTTGGAGCCTATTTTCTTATCATTTACGCTTTAGGTCGTTTAAGTGCTCCCGTAGTAAGCTTTTACATTTATCTTCAGCCATTGATTGCTGCTATTATTGCAACAATTATTGGTGTTGAGAGCCTAAATTGGATTAACGGATTTGCCGCAGCTTTGATATTTTCAGGTGTTTATTTGGTAAATCGACCATCAAAAACTTAGGTCAATTGACTTTCTGCCCCATCAAAAACAACAGCCATTTCATCGAGAATCTGCTCTACTTCTTCAAAGCTATTGGAAGTAACCAAGCGCATGCGATAGGGTTTTACATTTCGAAAACCCCGAAAGTAATTGCTAAAATGTTTTCGCATTTCGCGAATGGAACGCTGTTCGCCTTTCCATTGAATGGACTGCAAAATATGTTGTTTCACCACACGAATACGTTCATGCACATCAGGCAATGGCAATTCCTCACCCGTTTCCCATAAATGACGCACTTCCTTAAAAATCCAAGGATTGCCAATGCTTGGACGACCAATCATCAAACCATCTACGCCATAGCGTTTTTTCCATTCCACCGCACGTTGCGCATTTATGATATCGCCATTACCTATAATGGGAATATGCATACGTGGATTATTCTTTACCTCACCTATCAGAGTCCAATCGGCATCGCCCTTATATAATTGATTACGAGTACGCCCATGAATACTAAGAGCTTGAATACCCACATCCTGCAAACGTTCGGCCACCTCCACAATGGGTTGATCATTCGCATCCCAACCCAAACGGGTTTTTACCGTTACGGGCAAATCTACCGCTTTAACTACCGCATCGGTAATGGCAATCATTTGTGGAATATCGCGCAATAAAGCAGCCCCGGCTCCCTTTCCGGTAACCTTTTTTACAGGGCATCCAAAGTTAATATCGATCAAATCAGGATTGGCAGAAGCCGCCACTTTTGCAGCCTCAATCATAGAATCTACCGCATGGCCAAAAATCTGAATTCCCACAGGACGCTCCGATTCATCGAACTCCAATTTTTTTCGACTCTTTGCAGCATCACGAATCAAGCCCTCCGACGAAATAAACTCAGTGTACATCATATCTACACCAAATTCCTTACATATCATCCGAAATGAGGGGTCAGTCACATCCTCCATGGGTGCTAAAAAAAGAGGAAAATCGCCTAATTCTATATCTGCTATCTTTACCAATACTTTATTTTTTACTTTTGAGCTTTAATTAAAAAGCAAAAATACGCTTTTCAAACTATAAATAACTTCATTATTTGCAGGCTACGCAAGAACCACTGAAAACGTTTTTTTTTATAAATATTAATGAGCTTGCAACATTATATTAATTGACATACTTAATTATGCATAAAGACCTGGGGACAACGACATACAAACAGATTTTCATGTTGGGAATACTTATTCTTGTGGGCTTGCTCGTTTTTGGAGCAGTTGGAATGGCTATTGCTCAACAATTTTGGGCTCCCGAAGATATTGCTGCGGCCACAAGCTATATTTTAGAGAATAATGCCCAGATTAATTATATGAAACTCCTTCAGTTTCTTACCATGTTTGGCACATTTCTTTTTCCTGCTATTGCGCTCAACTATTTAGCAAAAAGCAAGAATTTCTCTTTTTTATATCTTAATAAAACCCTGGATATAAATAAAATAATTGTCATTGTGGGGCTAGTCGCAATCTCACTTCCCATAATAAATGCTTTGATGGCATGGAATCAAACATTACACTTACCTGAGAGCATGGCTAATACAGAAGCATGGATGCGCGAAAAAGAAGCCTTACTCACAGGGCTTACTGAAACATTTATGCTCACTTCCAGTTTTGGAGGTCTTATAATCAACCTTTTACTCATGGCAGTTCTACCCGCTTTTGGCGAAGAATTTATTTTTAGAGGAATTCTTATGAAATGGTTTAGTAAAAGCATGAGTATTCATCTTGCAATTATCTTATCAGCCTTTATCTTTAGTGCAATCCACATTCAGTTTTTAGGCTTTTTCCCACGTTTTTTTATGGGCTTAATTCTCGGATATGTTTTCTATTGGAGTGGAAGTTTGTGGGCAAGTATTTTACTGCATTTTCTAAATAATGGAATGGCAGTGGTGAGTTATTTCTTGGTTGCACAAGGCCTAATAAATGACGACCCTGCAAGCATGGGAAGTCTTGATAACACAGCTTTTTTAATGGCAGATATTTTGTTATTTATAGGACTTATGTATTGGTTTTATAGAAATAGGGTAAATTTTAAGCTCTAATTTTCTTTCATAATTTTCACTACATTTGCGACTCAATATAGAATACAAATATTATACAATATATCAGATGGCAGATACTTCAGATTTTAAAAATGGATTAGTAATAAAGTATAATGGAGAGCTTTATTCAATAGTAGAATTTCAACATGTGAAACCCGGAAAGGGTCCCGCTTTTGTACGTACAAAGTTGAAAAATGTAAAAACAGGAAAGGTCATTCCTAATACATTTACCGCAGGTGTAAAAATAGATACTCAACGCGTAGAACGTCGTCAATACCAGTACTTATATAATGATGGTGACGATTATCATTTCATGAATACCGAAACTTACGAGCAAACATTTGTTCCTAAAGAAATCATTAATGCACCTGATTTGATGAAAGAAGGTCAGTTAATTGACATTGTTTTTCATGCAGAAACCGAGACCGCATTATATGCAGAACTTCCTCCATTTGTAGTTTTGGAAATTACCTACACCGAGCCAGGTGAAAAGGGTAATACAGCGACTAACACTTTCAAGGATGCAACTGTAGAAACCGGAGCTACCGTAAAAGTACCTTTGTTTATCGGTACAGGAGAAAAAATAAAAGTTGATACTCGTACACACACTTATTCGGAACGTGTAAAAGGATAATTTTCCTTAAAAATATATTTAAACAAGCATCCTGATTTATTGGGATGCTTTTTTTATATAATGAGCAACGCGAATTTAAATCAGTTAGATCAGAGTCTAAAATAAAAAAAACGAGCGAAGCGAGTCCATATCTGCGAACATCTGCGAGTTCTGCGGGAAATAAAAGAAACAAGCGAAGCGAAAATGAGCGAAGCGAATTCAAATCATAATAAATCATACATATCTGCGTCAAAAAAATCAAATGAGTATAGCATGTTCAGTTTCACACGCCATGGACTCCGCAAGCTCCATCCATGGAAAACAATAGGAACGTTTTATCAAACTCGCTCACAACAAGCGAAGCGAGAATGAGCAATGCGAGTTCAAATCAGTCTAGATCAGAGTCAAAAACAAAAAACGAGCAAAGCGAGCTCAATCTGCGAACATCTGCGAGTTCTGCAGGAAATAAAACAAACGAGCGAAGCGAATCAAAACTTCATCCGCAACTGAGCCGTAATCTCACTACGAGTATGTCCTTGAATTTCCTCTAATCC
>QNXT01000320.1 GCA_003973505.1 Bacteroidota bacterium | reverse complement strand
GACTTTGCGTTTCGAGCGGTAACGGAAACCATTAGCAAAGACCCTGTTGAGAAATATATTAAGTTGGCAGGTTATTCGGTGCACAAACAAATTGAGGATGAAATTGGCCCCTTGAAAATGCCAAAATATACTCGTGACCTAGAATATGTAGCAAATCCAAATCGTATAGTAATTGGTCCTTTCGATAAATTGGAAGATCAACTTTCTTTCAATGCGGATGCAGATTCTCTTTCTGCAGAAACTAAAAACTATCGTGAACAATTGTCAGCATTTCGTGGTGGTAAGATGTATCAGCATAAGCCTTATAATTATTATCTTTATTATTTGAAGAAATATTTTACCGAAGATTATGTACGAATAATTGATAGACAGCGTTATCTATGGAATCAGCCATAAATATATGGCACAAATATTGTAAAACACAGTTTTTACATTAAAATAATTAATAATTTTGTTTTACAGAAATAAATGAAATACATCTTAGCTATGAAAAAACAAATACTTCTTTTCGTTGTGTTTATTGCTAGTTTTACATTAACTAGCATGGCGCCAGGCACAAATCAAGGAACAAAACCTCATATTTTATTTGAGAGTGTAAAGCATGATTTTAAGACGATTATGCAGAATGGAGATGGTAGTTGGGAGTTTCGGTTTACGAATACCGGGAAAGAGCCTTTAATTATTCAAAATGTGCGTTCATCTTGTGGATGTACCATTGCTCAACGTCCTTCCAAACCTATTTTGCCTGGAGAATCATCTTCCATAAAAGTGCGCTATGACACTCGTCGTTTGGGTGTTTTTCGTAAAACCATTACCATAACCTCCAATGCTGATAATGGAAGTGTGGTTTTGGAAATTCGTGGAGAAGTGAAGGCTAAACCAAAGGAGGAAGTGCCTGTTCGACCAGTGAATGAAGGATTTACCCCTATTGCTAATTAGTAAATGTGTTGATTATGAGAAAGATTGTAAATGTTGTTTTCGTGCTGTTGATGGGTTTTTATTTTTCCAATCCTATGATGATTGATCAAGATCAGGCTGCAAAAATTACATTTGATAAAACAGTTCATGATTTTGGAAAAGTAAAAAAAGGAGCAGAGGAGTTGAAGTGTACTTTTACTTATACCAATACAGGCAACGATATGCTTTTTATTTCTCGCGTAAGAAAGTCGTGTGGTTGCACGCTACCTGTATATAGTAAAGAACCTATTGCCCCAGGGCAGTCGGCCACTATTGAAGTAGGTTATACAACCACTGATGTGGTAGGTGTTTTTAATAAAAAGATTACGGTATTTACCAATGCTGTAAACAATGCAGTAGTGCTTACGATAAAAGGTGAAATCGTTGAATAATTAATTTCTGCAAATCCAATTAAATTTACGAAATTTGTCTCGCTTTTATGCGGGACTTTTTTTTGAAGGTAAGTCCCATTTTGTAAATAGAAAAAAACTTATTTATTATGCCAAAAATTTCGAAAAAAGGCGCAGCAATGCCTGAATCACCGATACGTAAATTAGTTCCTTATGCTGATGCTGCAAAAGCGAGGGGAGTAAAAGTTCACCATTTGAATATTGGACAACCTGACATTAAAACACCGGAAGTGGCTATGGATGCCATTCGTAATTTTAAGCAGGATGTTGTTGCTTATAGCCATTCGGCTGGAATATTGAGTTACCGTGAGAAATTAGTCAGCTATTATAAGAGTGTAAATATTGATGTTACTCCCGATGATATGATTGTGGCAACAGGAGCTTCTGAGGCCATTTTATTTGCAATGCAAAGTTGTATGGATGAGGGTGATGAAATTATTATCCCCGAACCTTTTTATGCGAATTATAATGGTTTTGCTACCAATGCAGGAATTAATGTAGTACCTATTTCGTCAAGCATTGAAAGTGGATTTGCTTTGCCTCCAATTGCTGATTTTGAAAATGCAATTACGGATAAAACCAAGGCAATTATGCTTTGTAACCCCAATAACCCAACAGGATACCTCTATTCAAAAGAAGAATTGGAAATTGTGCGTGAAATCGTAAAAAAGCATGATTTATTCCTTATTTCTGATGAGGTATATCGTGAGTTTACTTACGATGGCCATGAGCATTTCTCAGTGATGCAGTTGGATGGATTGGATGATCATACTATCTTAATCGATTCGGTTTCTAAGCGTTATAGTGCGTGTGGATTCCGAATTGGAGTGATGATTAGTAAGAATAAAGAGGTGATGGCTACTGCAATGAAATTTGCACAAGCACGCTTAAGTCCTCCTACCTTTGGTCAGATTGCTGCTGAGGCGGCTATCGATACTCCAAAAGAATATTTTGAAGAGGTATTGGAGGAGTATAAAAATCGTAGAGATGTGGTTGTAAACCGTATCAATAAAATGGAAGGTGCTTTTTGCCCAAATCCAAAAGGAGCTTTTTATGTTGTGGCTCGTTTGCCAATCGACGATTCAGATAAATTCTGCCAGTGGTTGTTAGAAGATTATAATTATAATAACGAAACCGTAATGCTTGCACCCGCTTCAGGATTTTATTCTACACCTGGTTTTGGAAAAGATGAAGTTCGCATTAGCTATGTGTTGAAAGTGGAAGATTTGAATGCTTCGATGGATGTTTTAGAACAAGCCATTAAAGTGTATCCTGGTAAAACGAATTAGTTTCAAAATACTTAATACTTACAAAAAGTGGTTCGCTTGAGCCACTTTTTTTACTTTTATAAAAAGCTTAAGAATTTAAGATTATGAAGAAAGCGATAATATTTGATTTGGATGGAACCCTTTTAGATACCTTAACCGATATTATGGAGTCGGTAAATAAGGTTTTAGAAAAACATCATTTTCCTACACATGATTTGGATGCTTATAAATATTTTATAGGGAGTGGGATAGGAGTACTAACCCAAAAAGCTTTTCCTCAGGACATATCACAGGCCGATTTCGAACTATATTTGGGTGAAGTAATGACAGAATATGAGTCGCGGCAAACCTTAAAAACAAAACCCTATCCAGGAATTGTGGCGATGCTGGAAAAATTGAACGATATGGGAATAAAAATCTCCATATTGTCGAATAAACCTGATGAATTTGCTAAACCTACTGTGGCGCATTTCTTCCCAAATATAAAATTTGAAGTGGTCTTTGGTTCAAGAAAAAACGTGAATAGAAAACCAGCTCCCGATGCGGTATTTGAGATATTAGAAATCCTCAACCTTGAGAAATCAGAATGCTTCTTTGTAGGAGATACTTCAACGGATATTCGTACGGGCGTTAATGCTGGTCTTGAAACCATTGGTGTAAAATGGGGATTTCGTACAGAGGAAGAATTAAGAAATGCAGGAGCTACCCATATTATTGATACGTCTAATGAGATTTTTCAGTTATTAGAAAGCTAGGAGTATTTGATTAAAATCCTTGATCACTTTCGTATTGATCTTCAAAATATTCGTAATCACCATTATAATCAGGGTGGTCCATTATCCAATTGTATTTTTCCTCATCATCGGGGTCAACCTCTGAAGGTAAAGGCTCTGAGGATTCGAAGGGTGTCTCCAATGCGTCTTTTTGCCTTTGTTTTTGTTCATCGGTCAATTCAAACCGCTTTTGCTTTTTGCGTCTGCTTTCCCTTTCTATCTGTTGCTCACGATATTCATAGGCACGACGATTTTCCTCTTGGTTTTCAAGATACGAATCAATAGCAGTATAAATTCCTATAATAAGAGAAATCCAAAATATTATTTTGAATTGCCTCTTCATGCTTTTTGAAATCAGGTCTTCCTCCATATTTTGACTTTACTAATCGTGCTTTAATTTTCGATAACGAATTCGTTTGGGCTCCACATTTCCTAAACGTTTTTTACGATTTTCTTCATAATCACTATAGCCTCCTTCAAAATAGTAAACCTGCGAATCGCCTTCAAAAGCTAAAATATGGGTTGCGATACGGTCTAAAAACCAACGGTCGTGAGAGATAACTACTGCACAGCCTGCAAAGTTTTCAAGTCCTTCTTCAAGTGCTCGTAAAGTGTTTACATCAATATCATTAGTAGGCTCGTCTAATAAAAGTACATTGGCTTCTTGCTTTAATGTAAGGGCAAGATGTAAACGATTTCGTTCTCCACCCGACAGGGTTTTTACTTTCTTACCTTGGTCTTTACCCGCAAAATTAAAACGTGAAATATAAGCTCGGGCATTCATAGTGCGATTTCCCAATTGAATCAATTCGTTGCCTTCTGAAACAACTTCGAAAATACTTTTCTCCACATCAATATTTGCATGTTGCTGATCCACATAGCCAACCTTAACAGTTGAACCCACGTTAAATTCACCTGCATCAGGTGTTTCCAATCCCATAATCATACGGAAAAGGGTGGTTTTTCCTGCACCATTGGGTCCAATTACTCCAACAATTCCGTTTGGAGGAAGATTAAATTCTAAATCATCAAAAAGTAGTTTGTCGCCAAATGCTTTTTTAACATGCACCGCCTCTATCACTTGATTACCCAATCGTGGACCGTTTGGAATAAATATTTCCAATTTTTCGATGCTTTCCTTTGAATCTTGATTTAATAATTGGTCGTATGCCTTCAATCGAGCCTTCGATTTGGCATGACGGGCTTTGGGAGCCATGCGAACCCACTCCAATTCGTGCTCCAGCGTTTTACGGCGTTTACTTGCTACCTTTTCCTCCATTTTCATACGAGCCGTTTTTTGGTCGAGCCAAGATGTGTAATTTCCTTCCCAGGGAATACCTTCGCCACGGTCTAACTCAAGAATCCATTTGGAAACATTGTCTAA
>QNXT01000107.1 GCA_003973505.1 Bacteroidota bacterium | reverse complement strand
ACTTCATGTATTCGCATGGCAGTATGTACCTTCCATATAATGGATTATTACTATTTCATGGAGCAATTCCGATGGATGATAAAGGCTATTTCAAAGAGGTAATGGTGGATGGCAAATCACTAAAAGGCAAAGAATTGCTCGACTATTTTGATATTGTGGCACGTCGCGCTTATTTCGAAAATGGATCAGAAAAGGAGAAGCAAAAAGATTTAGACCAGTTTTGGTATCTGTGGTGTGGACCGGATTCGCCTCTTTTTGGAAAAAAACAAATGACCACTTTTGAGCGTTATTTCATCAATGATAAGAAGACTCATAAGGAGGAACGAAATCCATATTATAAGTTTCGTGATGAACAAATATACATTCAAAAAATACTTAAAGAATTTGGATTAGATTCTATTCATGGTCATGTAGTAAATGGCCATGTACCTGTAAAAGTAAGCAAAGGCGAAAATCCGGTAAAAGCGAATGGTCAGTTAATTGTGATTGATGGAGGCATGTCGAAAGCCTATCAGAAAGTTACCGGAATAGCAGGCTATACTTTGATTTACAATTCCTACGGCTTGGTTTTAGTGGCACATCAACCCTTCGAGTCGAAGCAAAAAGCTGTGGTAAGTGGCCAAGATATTGTATCCGAAGCCATTATCTTAGATAAGGTAAAACGTCGAAAACGCGTAGCTGATACGGATATTGGTTCAGAATTAAAGCAGCAAATATTTGACCTTAAAATGCTCTTGGCGGCATACCGCATGGGTATCATCAAAGAAATTCGATAAGAGCTTCTGTCTTTATAAAGCAGTACTAACCATATTATTATGCAAAACCTAAACAAACCACATCTATCCGATTGGTTACCAACAACACCCAAAGAGGCTCGCCTCCGCGATTGGGACGAAGTAGATGTGGTACTGTTTTCAGGTGATGCTTATATCGATCATCCTTCCTTTGGAGCCGCTGTGGTAGGGAGAATTATTGAACGAGAGGGTTTTCGGATTGCCATTGTTCCGCAGCCCAACTGGAAAGACGACTTACGCGATTTCAAGAAATTTGGCCAACCACGCTTGTTTTTTGCCGTGACTGCCGGTTCTATGGATTCCATGATTAATCATTATACCGCCAACAAACGGTTACGCTCAAATGATGCTTATACAGCAGGAAATAAAGCAGGCTTTCGCCCCGACTATCCGGTCATTGTATATACCCAAATTCTAAAAAAACTCTATCCCGATACTCCCGTGGTGATTGGGGGAATTGAAGCTTCTTTACGCCGTTTTACGCATTTCGATTATTGGCAAGACAAACTTCGTCCGTCCATATTGCACGAAAGTGGTGCCGATTTGCTTGTGTATGGAATGGGTGAGCAACCCCTTTCCGAATTGCTTCGCTTACTCGATCGAGGTGTGCCTTTTGAGAACATCCGTAATATCAAACAAACAGCCATTTTGGCTTCTGAAAAAGAAGTGGCACGAGTGATAAAAAAGAATAATTACATCGAACTCTCATCTCATCGAAAATGCTTGGACGATAAAATTGCTTTTGCAAAAAATTTCAAACATATCGAGCGCGAATCAAATATGGTCAATGCCAAAACGCTATTGCAAAATATTGGTAATAAAACCTTGATTGTGTGGCCGCCATTTCCTACGATGACTGAAAAAGAAATTGATGCCTCATTTGATTTGCCTTATACCCGATTGCCTCACCCTCGCTACAAAAAGCGTGGCCCAATTCCCGCTTACGAGATGATAAAATTCTCGGTAAATATGCACCGTGGTTGTTTTGGTGGTTGCTCTTTCTGTACGATTTCCGCCCATCAGGGCAAATTTGTAGCCAGTAGGTCCAAAGAATCCATTTTGAAAGAAGTGGATGCTCTTACGCAACACCCCGAATTCAAAGGCTATTTAAGTGATTTGGGAGGGCCATCGGCAAATATGTACCAAATGAAAGGTGAAGATTTGAGCATTTGTGAAACCTGCACACGACCATCTTGCATTTTCCCAAATATATGCTATAATCTGAACACCAACCATAAAGGTCTTACCGAAGTGTATAAAGCGGTGGATGCCCACCCGAAAATTAAAAAAGCTTTTATTGGTAGTGGTATTCGCTATGATATGTTAGTTGACGATTCGCTGTCGCCTGAGCAAAAACAAGCCGCTGACGAGTATATTGATATTTTGGCTAAAAATCATGTTTCAGGCCGCTTGAAAGTTGCTCCTGAGCACACTTCAGATAAGGTGTTAAAATTGATGCGAAAGCCCAGTTTTGATCTCTTTTATACTTTTGAAAAGAAGTTTAAGAAGGCATCAAAAAAAGCGGGACTCAACCAACAGGTGATTCCGTATTTTATCTCATCACACCCTGGAAGCACCATGGAAGACATGGCTGATTTGGCTGTAAAAACCAAGAAAATGGGGTTTCAGTTGGAACAAGTGCAAGACCTCACACCCACTCCTATGACCGTAGCAGCAGTGATTTATTATTCAGGGGTTCACCCTTATAGTTTGAAGGAAGTTTATACACCCAAAAACAAAAAAGACAAACTCAACCAACGGAAATTTTTCTTTTGGTATAAACGTGAAAATCAAGATTGGATTCGTAAGGCTCTTAAAGAGATTGGTAAGGGTGAATGGATTCCTGTATTGCTTGGGAAGTAAAACCGAAATTCGACAAAAGATTTTAGCGAAAACCGGCTTCAAATCATAAACCATTTTTTCCGACCTTTGCAGCCTCAAAAACAAGGATTCAAGATGAGTACAAAAGATTTTAAACGATATACCGTAACTACGGCATTACCTTATGCTAACGGACCAGTGCATATTGGTCACCTGGCAGGTGTTTATGTTCCGGCAGATATTTATGTGCGTTATTTACGTGCCAAAGGCGAAGATGTAATTTTAATTGGCGGCTCCGACGAGCATGGTGTTCCCATCACCATTAAAGCCCGTAACGAAGGGGTTAGTCCTCAGGATGTCGTCGATAAATATCATGGTATTATCAAAGAATCCTTTGAAGAATTTGGTATTTCTTTCGATGTATATTCTCGTACTTCCAGCGAAATGCATCATAAAACCGCTTCTGATTTTTTCAAAAAGCTTTACGATAAAGGTGATTTTATTGAAAAAACATCAGAGCAGTATTACGATGAGGAGAATAAAATGTTTTTGGCCGACCGCTATATCACAGGCACTTGTCCCCATTGTGGATATGAAAAAGCCTATGGCGATCAATGCGAAAGCTGTGGTACTTCTTTGAGTGCTACGGATTTGATAAAACCAAAATCGGCATTGAGTGGGAATATCCCCGTGATGAAGGAAACCAAACATTGGTATTTGCCTTTAGATCAGTACGAACCTTGGTTAAAAGAGTGGATTATCGAAGGTCATAAAAAAGATTGGCGTCCCAATGTGTACGGACAATGCAAATCGTGGATTGATTCCGGTTTGCATCCTCGTGCGGTAACCCGTGATTTGGATTGGGGTGTAAAAGTGCCCGTGGAAGGTGCCGATAATAAAGTGCTTTATGTATGGTTTGATGCGCCTATCGGATATATTTCAGCTACTAAAGAGTTGACCCCCGATTGGGAAAAGTATTGGAAAAGTGAAGACTCAAAATTGGTACATTTCATTGGAAAAGATAATATCGTTTTCCATTGTATTATTTTCCCTGCCATGCTAAAAGCAGAAGGCAATTATATTTTACCCGATAATGTGCCTGCCAATGAATTCTTAAATTTGGAAGGAGATAAGATATCCACTTCCCGTAATTGGGCAGTTTGGCTGCATGAATATTTGGTGGATTTTCCAGGCAAGCAAGATGTATTGCGCTATGTATTAACAGCTAATGCGCCTGAAACCAAAGATAATGACTTCACTTGGAAAGACTTCCAAACTCGTAATAATAGCGAATTGGTGGCTATACTGGGTAACTTTGTAAATCGTGCCTTGGTATTAAGCAAAAAATATTATGATGGTGTGGTGCCTGAACGTGGAGAAACCACCGATTTTGATAATGAAATACTGGAAGCCATCAAAGCATTCCCTGAGAAAGTTTCCAAGCAATTGGATACTTATCATTTCCGTGAGGCATTGCGTGAAGCAATGAATCTGGCTCGTTTGGGAAATAAGTATTTGGCTGACACCGAGCCTTGGAAGGTTGTAAAAACTGACGAGGAACGCGTAAAAACCATTATGAACATTGCCTTGCAGATTGTTGCTAACCTAAGTATTATCGCCGATCCATTCTTGCCATTCTCCATGGACAAACTCCGTAAAATGATAAATATGGAGCAGTTGGCATGGGATAAATCAGGTGATACGGAGCTGCTAAAAGCAGGTCATCAGATGAATAAACCTGCATTGCTTTTTGAGCAAATTGATGATAAAACCATTGAAGCACAAGTGCAACGCTTATTAGACACCAAGAAAGCCAATGAAGCAGCAGAACATCAAGCCGCTCCACAAAAGGAGACTATCACATTTGATGATTTCACCAAATTGGATATCCGTGTGGGAACCATTTTGGAGGCTGAAAAGGTGGCTAAGACAAAGAAATTATTAAAGCTTACCGTTGATACAGGAATTGACAAACGCACTGTAGTTTCAGGAATTGCAGAATTCTTCAAGCCCGAAGAAATTATCGGAAAGCAAGTAAGCAGGCACCTCGCAAACTTCGAGGAATCGAGTCACAAGGAATGATTCTCATGGCCGAAGATGCCGATGGCAAATTGGTATTTGTTGCACCTACCGATATGGTAAAACAAGGTAGCGAGGTGAAGTAGGGGTTTTGAAATTGCCCCCATAGTTCAAGGGATAGAACAAGTGTTTCCTAAACACTAGATACAAGTTCGAGTCTTGTTGGGGGTACATTTACAAGGAGTTTTCATTGAAAAGGAAACTCCTTTTTTTGTATCTAATCACTTCCTATAAGAAATTTTATTCTTCACCAACCCTAGCGTCATATCAGTGTAAAACCACGAAATATTAATTCTTTCTTTGTGAGCCTTAGCGCCTTCTTAGTGGTTCTTTGTGGTATAGCCTCTTTATTATTGCAAATAATTATTAACCTGAGTTACTCAAACCAGTCTGCCGAATGGTAGAGAAGCACAAAGCGACACAAAGATTATAAAAAAGACCGCATAATCCTTTATCATTACTTGGCTTCTTCACACCAAATGAAACGAGCAAAGCGAGTTAAAATCATAATAAATCATAAATATCAGCGTCAAATAAAAACGAGCAAAGCGAGAATGGGCGAAGCGAGTTAAAATCAGAAAAGCCTTCCAAAAAAAAATCAAATTCACCGCAAGTAAAACAAAATAGCTGTGTCTATTTGAAAAAGCGCAATATGATGGATTGTAAAATAATAGAAAGTAGCATTTGGGAATATATTGAGGGTTCGCTTGACGAAACCCAACAAAAGAAGTTTACCGAGCATATCGCACATTGCA